>JAJTHO010000166.1 GCA_021297975.1 Alphaproteobacteria bacterium | reverse complement strand
GGCTGGTTTTGGCAGGCTGCCGACTTTGGTGCTGACCGGCTGGCCATTTTTGAATAAAACCAGCGTCGGAATGCTGCGAATACGGAATTTGTTAGTTACATCGGGGTTTTCGTCAATGTTCAGCTTAGCGATTTTCACTTTGCCGGCCATCTCGGTGCTGATTTCTTCGAGCACGGGGCCGATTGCTTTACAGGGGCCGCACCATTCTGCCCAAAAATCCACGAGTACCGCGCCGCTGTGCTGCAGTACTTCGGTTTCAAAATTGCTGTCGGTGACTTTAGTCGTCGTCATAAACTTGTCCTTTGACCATTAATATAGGGGGTGTTCGGGCGCGGCGCAAGGCGGCAGGATGTTAGTCTCGCGGTGTTATCGCAATTTTGCTTTCTTGCCAACGCCGATACAACGCATCACGAATTTTTCGAAATAAAAGAGGCGGCAGAACCCCGTAATCATAACGCAACGGCGGTGTTTCATGGGTGGGAACAATATCATGCCCCGGCCAAATAAACCGGTTTACTTCGGTTATCACAACCCATGATGTCTCGTCATCAAGTCCCAAACGCTCTTTTACTACCCTTGGTATTTCTATGGCGGTGCTTTCGGAATCCGGCGACCTGTGCGTTATCGGTGCAACGGTCACTACTACCTCGTTGTTTTGTTTTTCTGTTGCCAGCACAACCACACACGGCCTGTTTTTCAGACCCGATTCATAACCCGCCCGCGACTGATGGCGCCAAATATAGCCATAGCGAATAACTAAGCCCGGAAAAGGCTGTGGCAGCGGCACTAGCGCAGCTCATCATCAAGGTGTGCATAGGCGGCTGGAACCTCACTAACCGAGAGTGCCCGCATATCGTCTTCGCTTAATTCTTCGATATAGAAAGCCTTCCGGTCATCGAGCTTTTTTAAACGATAGTATTCCTCAGTTGATAGCAGAACCGTTCGCTCGCGACCATTGCGGGTGACAAAAACAGGCTCAACCAAGGCCTTATCCTGATAATGGCCAAAAAGTTTTTGAAATTCAGAGGCGGGCACATGAAGCATGGCAAATCCATAAGTTACGTAACTTACATATTATACATGAAATTCGTCATTGTCCAGCCTTTTCCGCAGGTGGCAGAAGATTGCCCGCTCGGCGTTGTCTCAATAGACTTATAATAATTCCTTCCCATCTTGACGAATAAACATACCTTGCAGGTCTGCGGCTTTTATATTCACAGCTGGTGCAGTTCCCGCGCCCAAACTAGCCATATTTTGGATTCCAGTAAGAGTGGCGGCTGTTTCTTTTTGTTGGCGCTTAAGCGATCCTCTCGCTGAAGCAGCACTCTGAAAGGCAAGCCCCAAAGTAGCTACAGCAATCGTAGCTAATGGGATAGTGGATTGGTCTCTTGTTTTTTGGAATGTTCCTAGACTGGTTACACTTCTATGTATTGTGTTATCATTATCATTGACCGTATATTTGTCTTTTAATGGGTGATTTTTTTCACGCAACGCTGGACTATAATCTCCTTGGCTTCTCAGCTCTAAAACATCCGAAAACTTGGTGTTTTTCTTACCGGCTTGCGATGGTATGGTGGCCATTGTATGTAAATTTGCCTCACATGCTTCAAAAGTAGGTATTGCTCTTTTCTCTATGGGAATACCCAAAATTTCCGTGCTCCTTAATGTTTGTAATGTCGTTAATTTAAGAACTGTCGCGTGCAGGTAGTCTGGTCCAGATGTATGAACATCAACCTCAACATCCACACCGGGTGGCTGTGGTAGCTCATCGGGAAGTTTCTCACCACTTTTAAAACTTTTGAATTCGACGCTTGGCTCTCGAATCAGTGTGCAGTTCTGAGTAACGGCCTTTGGAAGAAAAGTATTCGTTACGAACGTGAGTGTTGCACACACAGCAGCTGTAAAGGCATACCAACCTGTAGCCGTGCCTTGTTTGCTGGCTTTATTTTCCGCCACAACAATGCTTTTATTCTCTTTATACAATTGATCATAAAGCTGTATAATCTCAGGTGTGGATAGCCTCGACACTTGGTCATTGAAAGTACCTATTTGTCCCGGTGTGCGTCGTTTATCAGCGGGAATTGTTTCCTCAAGATTTGCGACCAAAAGTTCTACACCATCAATATAGAATTGTTGGCAATCGAAAGCCTCGACCATTTCTGCTGTTAGCAGGACATGGGGAAGACTCTCCGCACCATCAAGAGGCGCAGCCTCCACTGTGTAACAAACACCACGCAATGATTGCGGATTATGTTCTTTCCCAACGACTTGCTCGTATAACTTATGAACAGATTCTAGTGAAGAACGGTCTGCGAATGCCTTTATAACTTGTTTTTCTACCGGATTGAAATTATGGGGCAGGGTAAAAAAATCATTTTTTAGCCAATTCCGATAATGTCTGCCTGTGTCCATTTCTTGAATAAGCTGCGGCGTGCATAAATTTGCTACAAAGGTTTTTAACGCGGATACATCGGTGTTTGCGCTGACATAACTCTGATGCATGTCAACAATCTCTTGTTTGGTTGCCTTGGTTTCAACCCACTTCTTACAGGTTTCAACATCTGGCAACGGGATGCCAGCTTTTAGCCAAGCATCAGCGATTTCTTTTTTCAATTGTTGTATGGTTTCAGCTGAATAATACATAATGCTGTTCCTTAGAAAATTTCAGATGAACCATATCATTAATTTAAAAATTAATCAATATTAATATATTATTGCCTTGTACCTCCTTGCCTAACCGCCGCCAGCATATCATACCAAGACACCTGTTTTGACTTCTTTTCGGCTCTAACCCGGCCACATAGAGGTGGTCTCGCGCCCGCGTGAGGGCAACATAAAGCAGGCGGTTATACTCCTCAATTTCTGCCGTTTTATCCGCCTCGCGCAGCGGCGCCAGCGCCTCCGGCACACCGCCGCCCGGACACCAGAACAGCTGGCCGCTGGCTGTATCACGCAGCAAGCTGTCCTGCGGCGCGGGACGCTGGCACGCATCGGCGAGGATAACCACCGGCGCTTCTAGGCCTTTTGCCCCGTGCACCGTTACAACCCGCACCGCGTTTGTATCCGGGGCAATGTCACGCTTGATGCTGCCGCTGAGGCTTTCAAGGGCGGTGATGGCGGCCTCTAGCGTTGCGTCCGCATCGATAAGCGCCGCTTCTAAAGCATCGAGCACCGTATCCGCCTCGCCCCCATAACAGCCCGC
>JAJTHO010000013.1 GCA_021297975.1 Alphaproteobacteria bacterium | reverse complement strand
TATACCCGTCAATGACGTTCAGGTTTCAGCCATTACGACGAATCTCATCATCAACGGGCGTGCGGCGCAGCACAATGAGGTCTTCGGCAACCTACAATTTTTAGATGTTGCTAACTTGAAAGGGGATAACCCGGATTTTGGTGGTTTTTCTGCCCTGGCCTTGGATTCTGGTCAACTCGTTGCGCTAACTGATAAAGCCAAGGCTCTGCGTCTTTCATTAAACCCCAATGAGCCCCTGGTTGGGCAATTTCCCCAAAAAGCCCGCTTTGTAAACCTTGGCGATCAAAATAAAACAGCGCTAAAAGGTGAGAATAAAGATAGCGAAGCCATGGTGCTGCGCTCAAACAGTGAAGCGTTTGTGGCCTTTGAACAGCGCCACCGCATTGCCCGCCATGATTTAAACACTGGGCAATTACTCAGTGATGGCGGCTCGGCGTTACTTATCCCTGAGAACGTTCTTAAAAGTGTTCCGGTTAACGGCGGTTTTGAGGCCTTTACACGGCTCAATGATGGTCGTTTTTTAGGTATTACCGAGGAAGGCTACGCCAATAAAGACAAATCAGAAGTGTACGGCGTCCTTTGGGCTACAAATGGCAAGCCAACTGTGTTGCGGTATCAGCGCAGCGGCACCTTTCGCGTAACCGATGCCGTCGCCCTTGATAATGGCGATATTCTGGTGTTAGAGCGTGATTTTGATATTTTAACCATGCGCGGTGCCGGGCGGATTGTCCGCTTTCGTAGTACAAATTTAAACGCTGATGTTATTAAGCCCGAATTACTTCTCGGCTTTGGTTTTGATGCAGGGATTGACAACCTCGAAGGGCTAGCGGCGCGGAAAAATCAGGACGGCTCCTACACACTCGTCATCATCAGCGACGATAACTTTAACACATTTCAAGAAACGGTTTTAAGCCGTTGGGTGTATCGGCCTTAAGCTAACAAGGTTTAGTTAGTCGGCTTTATGCCGAGGGGCTCGCCGCAATAATCGCTGCGTAAATGCTTTCCACTAGTGCGTTGGTGTTAATAACAGAGGACACCTGTGCATCAGGCTTACTGAATTGCGGATCACCCATCATCGTCGTTAGTGCAATAAGCGAGCTGTTACTGGCTGTTTCAGCGGCAATCTGCTTACTTGTTTTAACGGCAACAGCATCACCCGTAAGCTCATGGTACAGCGCCGCGATATCACGTGTTGATACCGCCCCGGAAAATTCGTCGCCGCTTTTGGTTTGAACGCGCAAACTGGTCAGGCCATTCGCATACCACACGCCGCCAATTTGCTCAAAATTTGCACTGCCACTGTAGCCAGCCTTAACACGAGCATTGCTAACAATCGTCTGCCCAGTATAATTTTCTTTAGAAAGCGACTTTTCATCGGTCGCAACAATGGAACCCGTTGATTGCGTGTAGGCGCCATCAGTATCTTTAGTAAAACCAGTAACAACTATTTTATCACCAACTTCGGCGGTGGTGAGTTTAATTATGCTATAATCCGGACCACCGCTCGCAACGGTGAAGCTAACAAATGCGACATCCGTAACCGTGCCATCCGCATCAGCTTTAGGCTTAACAATATTGGTAACAGCGTGGGTTATACCGTCTGCCGTGGTTATTTGACCACGTTGCTGGATACCATTGGCAACATGCGCCGCAGTGGCGATAACATACGTTGTCTTGCCGTCCTTCTGGGTCTTGCCGTCCTCCTGGTTTTTATCAATAATAAAACCGGAACCGGTAATTTCGCGGGTAAAAGCGGCATCGACACCGGTTAATTTAACAGTAAAGGCCTCTGGAGAGGCAGACAAAGCCTCGCTTATTCCGCCTGTTGCCGATGCGCGTTTAATATCGCGCAAAATGGCCTGCAAAAGCGCATTAACATCGACAGAATCACTATGGAGCATCATTGGATTATACATACATCAAAGAATAATACATCTATTTAAATATTTTGTCAATCTATCAGCACGCTATGCCATCAGCCCCGCACTGCCGCAATCGCCAGTTCGTTCGAGCCAATGGACGCAACCGCCGCTTTAGCGCCCGCTATAGTTGTATAATATGGTATTTGCTGCATTAGAGCTGTGCGCCGAATCGAGAAGCTATCACTAACCGCACGTTTACCTTCCGTCGTGTTGATAACCAAATGAATTTCTTTTGACAGCATCCTATCGACAATATTCGGGCGGCCTTCGGCTACCTTATTAACTAGGGTTAGGCCGGGCGCAGTGATGCCCTGCTGTGCTAAGTATTCCAATGTACCCTGTGTGGCGCAGACGGCGAATCCGGCCTTTAACAGCGCCTCAACAACAGGCAACGCGGCGGCTTTATCAGTGTCTTTAACCGAAACAAAGGCTGTGCCTTTTGTGGGTAGTTTCACGCCCGCGCCTAACTGCGCTTTGGCAAAAGCTGTCGCAAAATCGGGCGCATGTCCCATGACTTCGCCGGTTGATTTCATTTCAGGGCCCAAGATAGGATCAACCCCGGGGAAGCGGCTGAACGGGAACACTGTTTCCTTAACGGAAATCCGACCTTGGGTGCGCGGAGCGAGGTTAACCTCGCTCAGCGAGGCGCCGGCCATAATTTCCGCCGCAATCCCAGCAACGGGAAGGCCGATAGCCTTGGCGACAAACGGCACAGTGCGGCTGGCGCGAGGGTTAACTTCCAGCACATAGGCCTTGTCATCTTTGATAGCAAACTGAACGTTCATTAACCCTACAACGCCCAGTTTAAGCGCCATCGCCTTTGTTTGCCGGTGCAGTTCTTCGATAATCCAGGCCGATAAGGAATGCGGGGGCAGGGAACAGGCCGAATCACCAGAGTGAATGCCCGCTTCTTCTATATGCTCCATAACGCCTGCTATCCAGACGTCTTTTCCATCACAAATGGCATCAACATCCACCTCAACCGCGTTGTCCAAATAGCGGTCAAACAGCAAGGGGCCATCGAAAAAGAGATTGCTATTTCGGTCGAGATAGTTTTCTAACGCCGCTTCGTCGTAAACAATTTCCATCCCGCGGCCGCCCAAGACATAACTAGGCCGCGCAACCAGCGGATAACCCACGCCAGCCGCCGCCTTCACCGCGTCTTTGCGCTTAGAAACCGTGGCGTTTGCTGGCTGTAGCAGTCCGAGTTCATTAAGCAATGTTTGAAACTGCTCACGGTCTTCGGCGGCATCAATCGCGGCAAACGACGTGCCAAGCAACGGAATCCCCGCCTCATGTAATGTTTTTGCCAGTTTCAGTGGTGTCTGCCCGCCAAATTGTACAATAACACCCAAGAGACGGCCATGCTCTTGCTCTTTATGGCAGATATTTAAAACGTCTTCTGCCGTAAGCGGCTCAAAATACAGTCTATCCGCCGTATCATAATCGGTTGAAACGGTCTCCGGGTTGCAATTAACCATAATCGATTCAATGCCGCGCCGATGCAGCGCATAGGCCGCATGCACACAGCAATAGTCAAACTCAATACCCTGGCCAATTCGGTTGGGCCCCCCGCCCAGAATCATTACCTTATCGCGAGAGGAAACGTTCGCTTCATCGGAAATAAAGCCCACTTGAGGTGGCTGTGGCGGATAGGTACTGTAAAAATACGCCGTGTGCGCATCAAATTCCCCGGCACAGGTATCAACCCGTTTGATATTGGGGACACAATTGTGTTTCAAACGCAGCGCCGAGACAGCGGCCAGCTTTTTACTAGTTAACGCTGCAAGCCGCGCATCGGAAAAGCCCATGCTTTTCAGTTGATACCAGCCCAGCGCATCGGCGGGCAGGCCATTTTTTTCAATGTCGTTCTCTGCCGCAATAATTGCCTCAATCTCGCGCAGGAACCACGGATCGTATTTCGCAATGCCGTGTATGTCCGCAACCGTCAAACCCGCGCGGAAAGCATCCGCAACAACCAGCAATCGGTCTGGTGTTGGTTGGCTCAGGCGCGTGCGCAATTCTTCAACAGTGGCAGCAGGGAATTGCGGGTCAAAGCCGCTCAGGCCGGTTTCCAAGGAGCGCAGCGCTTTTTGTAGCGACTCAGCAAAATTGCCGCCAAAGGCCATGGCCTCACCCACCGATTTCATCGAGGTTGTTAGCGTGGTGGAAGCGCCGGGGAACTTTTCAAAAGCAAATCGAGGAATCTTAACAACAACATAGTCAATCGTCGGTTCAAAACTTGCCGGGGTTGTTTGTGTGATGTCGTTTTTCAGTTCATCGAGCGTGTAGCCAACCGCCAGTTTTGCCGCAATCTTTGCAATCGGAAAGCCGGTTGCCTTTGATGCCAGTGCGGACGAGCGCGACACCCGCGGGTTCATCTCAATCACCACCATGCGGCCATCTTTAGGGTTTACAGCGAACTGCACGTTGCTGCCGCCTGTTTCAACACCAATTTCCCGCAACACGGCAAGGGACGCATTGCGCATGCGCTGATACTCTTTATCGGTTAGTGTCATCGCAGGCGCAACGGTGATGCTGTCGCCGGTGTGAATGCCCATGGGGTCAATGTTTTCAATGGAACAGATGATAATGGCGTTGTCCGCTTTATCGCGCACCACTTCCATCTCATACTCTTTCCAGCCCAAAACCGATTCTTCAACCAGCACTTCACCCACGGGCGAGAGCGTAAGGCCGCTGCGGATAATCTCGCGGAATTCTTCGGCGTTATAGGCGATACCGCCGCCAGTTCCCGCCAAGGTAAACGACGGGCGAATAATCGCGGGAAGACCAATTTGGCCGAGTGCGGCAGTGGCTTCTTCCATGGTACGCACGAGGCGGCTTTTTGGGCTTTCGAGGCCGATTCTGTCCATGGCATCGCGGAATAATTGACGGTCTTCGGCTTTATTAATGGCTTCGGCGCGGGCGCCGATAAGCTCAACATTATATTTAGCCAAGACTCCGGCACGTTCCAGCGCCAGCGCGGTGTTCAGCGCCGTTTGCCCACCCATGGTCGGCAAGAGTGCATCAGGACGCTCTTTTTCAATAATCGCGGTAACAAATTCTGTCGTTATCGGCTCGATATACACCGCATCCGCCGTGTCCGGATCGGTCATGATGGTGGCGGGATTGGAATTAATCAGGATAACGCGGTATCCTTCGGCGCGGAGCGCCCGGCATGCCTGCGTGCCTGAATAGTCAAACTCGCAGGCTTGACCGATAACAATAGGGCCTGCGCCAATAATAAGAATGCTTTTAATATCAGTACGTTTTGGCATGGGACTCGTCTTTTTTAACGGTGGGTTTACCCACAAAAAGTGTGGGCGCGGTACAGCTTTTGCGCACATTTTGGCATTGCTGCGGCTTTAAATCGGTATTGAGGCAAAAACGCACTTCTTGAAAAAAACGTCTATCGCGGCATGATAGGGCGATGCTGTTTGCAGGCACGGTTGGATTGGCTTTTTGCAGCGCATCCAGCAACTCTTGTGTTTTAATTTTACCCTCTTTTTTCAGTTGTTCTGAAAGCGCACTGGGAAAATTGATGCTATTAAAAACGGCGCGTGTTTTGGCAAAATACTCATCTTGGGTAAACGGCGTACAGGTGCCGTGTTTCGCCCAGGCACATTGCACCAACTGATCTCCCGGTATAAAGCACAACTGTTCGCGCACCAGTGCCGCTGGAACCCCGGCGGTATCTTGGCAATATTCCGGCCAACCGCCCGTGTTATATTGCGGCCAGAGACCATGCACGACCCACGCAAAGCTATTTTTTTGGCACTGCCAGTTAAATTGCGGCTTTTCCGGCGAAACGCGGCCACAAAATCCCGGCGACCAAGAGACCGCGAGCAGATAGGAATCAGGTTTTCTCTGGCCTTCTTTTGCAGTGAATGTTCGCTCACATTTGCTGGATTCAAAAGTCAGCGTTGCTGGCGGCACCGCGCACGTTGCGGGAATTTGTGCAGCAACAGGAAGGGCAAGTACGATAAGTCCAAGCCATACTATAACTGCTGCAACACCGCGCATCAGGCTGCCGCCTGCTGCGTTTGAATCAGGCTGCGGAATTGCTCAAACAAATAAAAGCTTTCCTGCGGGCCCGGACTAGCTTCGGGATGGTATTGCACCGCGAAAAGAGGCCGCGTTTTATGGCGAAAGCCTTCGAGCGTACCGTCAAAGAGCGACACATGGGTTATCTCTGTGTCTTTCGGCAGGCTTGACGGCTCCACCGCAAAGCCATGGTTTTGCGACGTTATTTCCACCTTGCCCGTTTGCCTGTTCAGCACGGGGTGGTTTGCGCCCCGGTGACCTTGCGGCAACTTAAACGTCTTGCCGCCCAGCGCCAACGCCAGCAACTGAAAACCTAAGCAAATGCCAAACAGCGGTACGTTGCTGGCTAATAAAGCCTGAAATTCATGATGCATAACGTCATACGTTGCCGCCGGATCGCCGGGACCATTACTAAAGAAAATTCCATCCGGCTTAAGCGCCATAACCTCTGCGGCCTTAGTGTTCGCAGGAACAACCGTGACACGGAAACCCACGCTCACGAGGCAGCGCAGGATGTTTTCCTTCGCGCCGAAATCATAGGCAACCACGTGGCCAACCGGCTTCACTGGTGCTGGGCCAGAACGGGCTGCCGCCAAGTCGTATACCCCGCGATCATAAGGATGCCTGGCTGTTCGGGTTACTTTGGGCACCAAATCAAGGCCGTTCATCTCTGGTGCGGATTCAAGCGCCCGCGTCAACGCGGCTCTATCAATCCGCCCATCCGGGAAATACCCAATCGCCACATTCACCGCGCCGCGTGCACGGATACGGTTTGTCAGGGCGCGGGTATCGATACCGGCGATGCCCTGAATGTGCTGTTTGCGGCAAAATTCTACCAACGAATCGGCCGCCCGATAGTTGCTCGGCATCGAAGGGAATTCGCGAAGAATCAGACCCTTTGCAAAGGTTTTTTCTGTTTCTAAATCGGTATCGTTGGTGCCAACATTGCCAACATGGGGGAATGTAAATGTTATAATTTGCCCGGCAAAGGAAGGGTCGGTTAAAACCTCCTGATACCCCGTCATCGCCGTGTTGAAACAAATTTCGCCAGCGGAAACGCCTGGCTTGCCAAATCCGATACACGACACCAACGTGCCGTCAGGGAATAACAACGCGCCGGTGGGTGCGTTGGGGGAGGAGTGCCTATCAATCATGCTAAAGCCAGTGGGTAGCAATACTGCGGCATGCTTGCAAGCTGAAAAACCATGTATATAACGTATTCTTGAAAAGGATGCGCAACTCATGACCCTGCGGCAACGCTTTACTGACGATATGAAAAATGCCATGCGCGAAAAAGACACGCTGCGTCTCTCCACCGTGCGGATGATTCTGGCAAAATTAAAAGATAAAGATATCGAAGCGCGGCCAAGCGGGAATATGGACGGGATTTCTGAAGCGGACATTCTGCGCATGCTGGAAACCATGATTAAGCAGCGCCAGGAATCAGCAGAAATGTATCGCGGCGGGGGCAGCATGGATGCGGCCGCGAAAGAAGAAGCCGAAGTCGCTCTCATTCAAGCCTATATGCCAAAGGCACTTTCAGTCGAGGAATCTGCGGCCGCTATTCAAACACTAGTCACAGAACTCGGCGCCAGCAGCATCAAAGATATGGGCAAGGTTATGAATGAACTGCGCACGCGCTATGCCGGGCAAATGGATATGGGCAAGGCAGGTGAGTTGGTAAAAAAAGCACTCAGCGGTCAGGCGGCCTAAGACCATGCTGCGTACATTTCTTCGAGCAAAACTCCACCGCGCCCGCGTCACCAGCGCCGAGCTTGATTATGAAGGCTCAATCGCTATTGATGCGGCGTTATTAACCGCCTCTGGCATTGCGGCCTTTGAACAGGTGGACGTGTATAACATAACCAACGGCGCACGCTTCACAACCTATGCAATCCTTGGAAAGCCCGGCGAAGTTTCGGTTAAAGGGGCAGCGGCGCGCCTTGTGCAAACGGGTGATTTATTAATTGTTGCCTGTTTTGGCCTTCTTGACGAAAAAGATTTATCAGCAGGCTTCTCACCAAAGGTTGTTTTGCTAGATGGGAATAGCAATACTGTTCTTGGCACTTAAGTATTTTTCTTAATCATAGAGTCAATACTGTAAATAACGTTTACCACTTATTGACAGTTAAACGTTAAGCCACTAAGCAGACGTCTCAACGCCGTGTTCCTCGGTAGCTCAGCGGTAGAGCAAGCGACTGTTAATCGCTTGGTCGGGGGTTCGAATCCCTCCCGAGGAGCCATTTACACTTTTTAGAGTGTCTGAAAAAATCCAAAATATCACAGAAAATAAGGCAGAACGGCGGGTTTAGCGTCCAGTAGCAGCCGATGAGAATTGTTTACATCCGAACATTGTGGGGGTAAATGTGGGGGTAATAATTTTACCCCCAAAAACTGTTACCCCCAATGCCCTTAAATGATGCAGTTTGTAAGAATGCTAAACCCGAGGCAAAACCGCGTAAATTGGCGGATAGCGGCGGGCTGTTTCTAAAAGTGATGCCAACGGGGGCAAAATACTGGCAATGGAAATACCGATTGCATGGTAAAGAGAAGCTGCTTTCCTTTGGCGTCTATCCTGAAGTGACACTGGGCGAGGCAAGAGAGAAAAGAGATGCGGCGCGAAAACTCTTAGCAGGCGGTGCAGACCCCTCTATTGAGAAGAAACACGCACAAAGCCTTGCAAAGCTGAATGCTGAAAACACTTTTGAAGCTCTAGCCCGCGAATGGTATGATATACAAAAGACACGCTGGGTGCCGCGTCATGCCGCCTATGTTCTCAAGAGACTGCAAGCGGATGTTTTTCCTGAAATTGGTGCGCATCCTATTAAAGAGATATCGCCGCCACAGTTGCTTGCTGCTTTAAGGAAAATTGAACAACGTGGGGCTTATGAGATTGCACACCGCGCCTTGCAAGTGTGCGGGCAAGTATTTCGCTATGCAATTGTTACAGGGCGCGGGGAGCGTGATATTTCCGCGGATTTAAAAGGCGCGTTAAAACCTATTAAGCACGGACATTTTGCAGCGATTGACGCAAAGGCGCTCCCCGCTTTCTTAGATGCTCTATCACGCAATGATGCCCGTCTCTACCCTCGTACTATAGCGGCTATTAAACTGTTAATGCTTACCTTTGTGCGCACAAGCGAACTGATAAACGCCCGCTGGGAAGAGTTTGACCTAGAGCGTGGCGAGTGGATAATACCAGCCGAACGTATGAAGATGAGGCAAGTGCATGTTGTGCCGCTTGCACGTCAAGTTGTAACAATTTTGAATGAATTGCACGCTCATACAGGGCAGTGGGGACACGTTTTTCCTAATCAGGTAGAGCCGCGCAAATCCATGAGCAACAACACCGTGCTTAAAGCCCTTGAACGCTTGGGCTATAAAGGTGAGATGACCGGGCACGGGTTTAGAGCCTTGGCAATGAGCACGATTAAAGAGAAATTAGGATATAGGCATGAGGTTGTAGATAGACAGCTTGCCCATGCGCCGCGTGATAAAATTGCTGCTGCTTATGACAGAGCGCAATTTTTGGATGAACGGCATAAAATGATGCAGGAATGGGCGGATTATTTGGATGAGGCGGTAGGTCAGTATAACGTTGTTGAGGGTAATTTTAGGTGGGCAGCATAGTGTTTTTGCAACACCATTTCTTTTATTGCGGCTAAATGAGCGTATTGCTTCTAGTTTTACTAGCATAACATTTTAAATCGGCGACATAAAATAGCATTTAAGTTCTGCATAAAACTCTATATCCACACTACAATATTGGAGTACATCTTGGAAATTCATGCTTATACTGAGACGATTAATAACCTTCTTGCTACTAATAAGAAGTATGTGATTCCTAGATTCCAAAGGAATTATTCTTGGAAAAAAGAACAAATCGATGCTTTTATGGATGATATCTGTGAAAACATAAAAGTCGAAAATGGAAAATGTGTAAACCAAGAGTATTTTATCGGTGTTATCGTCTTAATAGGAGAGAAAATGTCGCCAACGATGCAGATCGTTGATGGGCAGCAAAGATTAACAAGCATAACAATTCTGCTTTCCGCCTTAATAGAAAATTTTAAAGGAATAGGAAAAGATCAGGTTGCCAAAACAATGTATGAGCAGTTTATAGAAGGGAAAGACTTAAATGGGGATCCCTTTTTCAAACTTACCAACGAAACAGAAGCTCGTTTCTTTATATTGAGTATTCAGAATTACGAAAAAGAACAAATTCAGGCAGAAACAGATGAAGATAAGTTGATGCTTACTGCTTATAAGGATTTTGCCAATAGGCTCTCTATGCAGGCGATCTTTGAAAAGATTGAGGATTCAGCTAGTCTTAACGGTGATGACAATGAAAAATACCTAGCAATACTTACTGCTATCAGAGCGCAGGTGTTGGATTATTTAAAGATCATATATGTTACCGTGAAAGAAGAAGATGATGCGTATACTATATTTGAAACATTGAATGCCAGAGGCATAAATCTTTCTGTTATAGATCTGATAAAAAACGAGTTATTTCAGAATTTACCAAACACTCACCCGATTGATGAAGCAAAGGCAAAATGGCAATCGATTGGAGATACCTTAATTAAAAGGGGCGCAAAGCCCAATATCAATAGTTTTTTCAGACATTTCTGGATTTCAAATTACAGCTTTACACAAGAAGATAAAATATACCGTACCTTTAAAAAACGCCAAAGAGATAGAGACCCGAATAGAAAAATAGATGCTGCAGATTTTTTTGACTCACTTTGCAAGAGTGCAAAACACTACTTGTTAATCACTAATCCTGAAGAAAAAGATTGGCCGCAACCTGAAGAAAAGCCAATCTGCGAAATCCTCCGTTCCTTTGATATATTTAACGTTACGCAAACCAGAACATTGATTTTGTGTTTAATTGACTTGAAGAAAGTTGGTTTAATAACTACAAGAAATTTAATTTCTGCGCTGGAATTATTAGAAAATTTCCATTTTCAATTTACGGCTATCTGTTCAATGCGGGCTTCGGGTTTAGAGGGAAAATACTCCAGCACCGCTCGTTATTTAAGATCTTTAGGAAATGATAAAACTAAAATAGCTGCATATTTAGAAAACGATTTAAAACCATCTTTAGTAGAAAAACTTCCTACAGAAGTAGCATTTTCAGATGGACTAGCTAAGCTAAGTTTTAAAGATACTAATGATAAAAAGATCATCCAATATATTTTTGACAAATATGAGCGCTATCTTCAAAAAACAACCGAGCTCAAGCCCCAGAAGCCAAGCCTTGAACATATTGCCAACCAATCTGATGAGCAAGTTACAATGCGACAATCTATAGGGAACATTTTGCCCTTATGTCACATGATAAACGAAGAAGCGGGGAATGGTACTTTTAAAGATAAGCTGTGCAATTACAGAAGATCTCAATTAAACATAGTTAAAAACTTTGTTGCAAAATATGAAGCGTTCCCTAGTTGGGGCGACAAAGAAATAGAGCAACGAACGCAAGATTTAGCGAAAGTATTTTATACTGAGGTTTGGAAAATAAAATGAGTTAGTATGCTACCCTGTTTGCCTTCACCATTCTAACCGGGATGCGCGACAGCGCGATTGCCTCGCTCAAGCTCAAGCACCTAGACCTTGAAAAAAAGCTGGTGCGGCAAGACCCGAACGAGGTGAACACCAAGTTTTCAAAACGGATAGATACCTATTTTTTCCCCATTGGCGATGATATAACTGGGGTTGTGACGGACTGGGTAAACACACTGCTTAAAGAACAGCTCTACAGCCTCAACGACCCGGTATTCCCGCGCAATAAAATCGGGCATGACAGCAATCAGGGCTTTGTGTGTACTGGCCTAGAGCCGCTGCACTGGAAAACCACAACCCCGATACGCGAGATATTCAAGCAAGCCTTTCATAATGCAGGCTTGCCCTATTTCACGCCGCACACCTTTCGCAACACGCTGGTGCTGCATGGGCAACAGGTGTGCAAAACCCCGGAAGAGTATAAAGCGTGGAGCCAGAATTTAGGCCACGAAAGCCCGCTGACCACGTTTATCAGTTATGGGAAGTTGGATACCTATCGGCAGGGGGAGGTGATGCGCAAAATAGGAGCGCCGACAACGGAAAAAAGTATCAACAAAGAACGCTTTTTTGCGGCATTGGAAGAAATGGGGATTATGCATTAAAATCGCTGCTTGGATGGTGCATTTTTTTCTGTAAAGTGCCCGTATTGAAAAAGGAAGTGTATGGCACTGCATGATGCCCCCCCTCTATTGCCGCGCCTGCCGCTCGCGATTGACCTTGAAACCGTGCCCATTCTTAAGCAAGCATTGCTGGCAAACAAAGCCCTTGCGGAATTAAAGGGCGTAACCGACCTTATCCCTAACCAGAACATTTTGCTGAACACACTGGCCTTACAGGAAGCCAAAGACAGCTCTGCTATTGAAAACATCATCACCACCCATGATGAGCTGTATAAAAGCGATGCCAACGCCAACCTGTTCACCACCAAAGCCGCGAAAGAGGTTTACAATTATGCCGCCGCGCTGAAGCAGGGCTTTGTGCTGGTGAAAGAAACGGGCTTGCTCACCAACAACCATATTTTACAGATGCAAGCGACCTTAGAGGAAAACAGCGCGGGCTTTCGTAAAGTATCCGGCACAGCGTTAAAGAACGACCGCACGGGGGAAGTGATTTACACCCCGCCGCAAGACCCTGCACAGATTTTAAGCCTGATGGGCAACCTCGAAACCTTTATCAACGATAATGAGGCAAGCCCGCTAGACCCGCTGATTAAAATGGCAATTATTCATCACCAGTTTGAAAGCATCCACCCGTTTTATGATGGGAATGGCAGAACGGGGCGGATGATAAATATCCTCTACCTTGTTAAGCAAGGCTTGCTCTCTACCCCTGTGCTGTATCTTTCCCGCTATATCAATCAACAAAAAGCGGATTACTATCGTTTGTTGCAAACCGTGCGTGAGACAGGCGCATGGGCGGAATGGGTGTTCTATATGCTGGTGGGGGTTGAGCAAACCGCCATTCAAACAACCCGCCTAGTGCGGGCGATTAAAGAGGTGATGCAGCATCACAAGCATAAAATCCGCTCAGAACTGCCGAAAATATACAGCCAAGACTTGCTGAACGTGATTTTTAGCCACCCCTACACCAAAATACAGGGGGTAGAGCAAGAACTTGGCATTACTAGAAAAACGGCGGCAAAATATCTTGATGCCATGCATGATATTGAATTAATGCAAAAAGTGCGCTTAGGGCGTGAAAGTTATTATGTGAACGCAGACTTAGTTGCTTGTCTTAGAGGTGTGCATGACCTGTAAAGATTTTCATCACATTCTAAAAACGTGTATACGAAATGGCACTTTCTTACCCATATCATCCGCGATGTGTGTAGGAAATGGGGTATTCTTACCCATATCATTCGCGACATACATAGAAAGTGCCGTGTAAAAGTGACTAGCCTTGATAATCATTAACAGTTATTAAGATGTGAAAATTTTTGTGGGGGATAGAATTCATGACTGCATTGCGTGCAGAAAATCTAACACAGTCCCCTTATGCCGCATCACCTTTGCTTAATATCCTTACAAAATACAGAGACGCAGCAAAAACAGAAAGTGAGAAGGGGACATATTTTGAAGACCTCATTCTTACCTATTTACGCAATGAACCAACCTATAAAGACCTGTACAGCAAAACATGGAAATATAAAGACTGGGCAGCAGAACAAGGCATTGTAAGAACGGATACGGGCATTGATTTAGTTGCCCTCACCAACGGCACGAATGAATACCACGCTATTCAGTGCAAGTTTTATGCTGCCGATTACCGCGTGCAAAAAGCCGATATTGACAGTTTTTTTACAGCCAGCGGCAAAGCCCCCTTTACGCATCGTGTCATTATCACCACCACCAATAATTGGGGAGAGAATGCCGAAAATGCGTTAAGCGACCAAACCCCGCCCGTCACTAAAATTGACCTGCACGCGCTTGAAAACAGTCAAATTGATTGGGCACAATACCAGCCGCATCATGCCCCTGTTCTTAAAACAAAAAAGGCGCTACGCTCGCACCAGCAAAAAGCCCTGAAAGCTGTAGAGGAAAAATTCCAAACGGTGGACAGGGGCAAGCTGATTATGGCGTGCGGCACGGGTAAAACCTTCACCAGCCTGAAGATTGCCGAAACAGTGACGGGCAAAAACAAGCGCGTGTTGTTTTTAGTGCCAAGCCTTTCCCTGCTTTCCCAAACGCTTACTGAATGGACACAAGAAAGCGAAACGCCGCTGCATAGTTTTGCCGTGTGTTCAGATAGTGACGTGGGGAAGAAATACGCTGCCGATGATGATATTCGGGAACTAACAGCCCATGAACTGCAATACCCCGCCACCACCAATGCGGCCAGCCTCGCAAAGGCGATGCAGCAGCGGCATGACAATGCCCACATGACCGTGGTGTTTTCTACCTATCATTCGTTGGCGGTGATACACGAGGCGCAACAGCAGCACGGCTTGCCAAGCTTTGACCTCGTTATTTGCGATGAAGCCCACCGCACCACGGGCGCAACCTTTGCAGACAAAACAGAAAGCACCTTTGTTAAGGTGCATGATGCTGCTTATATTAAGGCGCACAAACGCCTGTATATGACCGCCACCCCGCGCATATACGCCCCGCCTGCCAAGGCAACAGCAGAACGCGACAGCGTTGCTCTGTGTTCGATGGATGACCCCACCATTTATGGCGAAACGCTGTTTACTATCAGCTTTTCCGAAGCGGTAACGCTGGGGTTGCTTGTGGATTACAAGGTGATAGTGCTTACCATTGATGAGGCGCATATCAGCAGCCGCTTGCAAAAGTTGCTAGCGGATGAGGATAACCAATTAAAAGTAGATGATGCCGCGAAAATCGTGGGTTGTTGGAAGGCATTAAGCAAGCAAGAGCAAGAAAAAACCCTTACCGATGACGAAGCCCCGATGCAACGCGCCGTGGCGTTTTGCCAAGTGATTGAACCCCAAACCAACACGAAAACCAAAAAAGCCAAAACGCACAAAGTAAGCTCAAAAAACATTGCCGCAATGTTTCAACGGGTTGTGGAAGCCTATCAAGAACAGGAAGATGACCACAACACCCTGATATGCGAAGCACAACACGTTGACGGCAGCATGAACGCCACGGAAAAAGAATCTAAACTCAAGTGGCTAAAGGAAGAGCTGCCCCAAGACACATGCCGCATTTTAAGCAACGTGCGCTGTTTATCCGAAGGGGTGGATGTGCCCGCCCTTGATGCGGTGTTGTTCCTAACCCCCCGCAATTCGCAAATTGACGTGGTGCAATCCGTGGGGCGCATCATGCGCAATGCCCTGAATAAAAAACGCGGTTATGTGATTTTGCCCGTGGTGATACCTACGGGGATGGAGCCGCACGATGCGCTTAATGATAACAACACCTATAAAGTGGTGTGGGAAGTGCTGAATGCCTTGCGTTCGCATGATGACCGTTTCGATGCTCATATCAACAAGCTGGAGCTGATAGGCAAAGATAACGACAAAATGGAAGTGATTGCCATAACCGATAAAATTGGTAAGAAAACCAGCAACAGCGGCGGCGAGAAAACAGGCAAGGGCGAGTATAAAATTGGCGAAAAAGCCACCCCAACAGTTTCAGAGCAATACAATTTACAGTTTGAAGTGGGCGAAATTGAACGCGCTCTTTATGCCAAGGTTGTGCAGAAATGCGGCAATCGCCACCATTGGGAAGATTGGGCAACGGATATTGCCAAAATTGCGCAAACCCACATCACCCGCATTAAGGCGATTTTAGACACACCCGAAAACACCATTGAGATAGCCGCGTTCACTGCCTTTGCAGGCGAATTGCGCGATGATTTGAATGGCAGTATCACCAATGAGGAAGTGATAGAAATGCTGGCACAGCATCTTATCACCAAGCCCGTGTTTGATGCGCTGTTTGAGGGCTATAGCTTTGCAGGCAGCAACCCTGTGTCGCTGGCCATGCAACACACGCTGAATGTTCTAGAGCAGCACCGCCTTGAGAAAGAAACCGATACCCTAGAGCGGTTTTACCAAAGCGTAAAAATGCGGGCAGCAGGCATTGAGAACGCCGCCGCTAAGCAAAAAATTGTGGTGGAACTGTACGATAAGTTTTTCCGCAAAGCCTTCCCGAAAATGACCGAACGCCTGGGGATTGTGTACACCCCGGTGGAGATTGTGGATTTTATCATCCATTCCGTGAATGATGTATTGCAAGAAGAGTTTGGGCAAACGCTGGGAAGCCCCGGCGTGCATATTATTGACCCGTTCACAGGCACCGGCACGTTCATCACCCGCATGTTGCAAAGCGGGCTGATTACCCCCGAACAACTCCCCCATAAATACGCGCATGAAATTCATGCCAATGAGATTGTGCTGCTGGCCTACTACATTGCCGCGATTAACATTGAGGCGGTGTATCATGGCTTAATGGGCGGTGACTATAAACCCTTCCAAGGCATTTGCTTAACCGATACGTTTCAGTTGTACGAAAAAGATAAAATACAAGGAGATATGATAAATAACTTGATGGACGATAACAGCACCCGCCGTCATCGCCAAAAGCAATTAGATATTCGCGTGATTATGGGCAACCCGCCCTATTCAGCAGGGCAGCAAAGTGCTAACGATAACGCCGCAAACATTGCCTATCCGCATTTGGATGCCAGCATTACAAAAACCTATGCAAAGCATTCAAATGCTACCTTACAACGCTATTTATTTGATTCATACGTCAGAGCAATACGTTGGGG
>JAJTHO010000170.1 GCA_021297975.1 Alphaproteobacteria bacterium | reverse complement strand
GTTAAAATCATGGGCGCAACGGCGCATTATGTAACGGCAGAGCTCGACGAAGGGCCCATCATCGAGCAGGAAATCACCCGGATAAACCATGCCCACACGCCGGAGGAAATGATGGAAATGGGGCGCTCGCTTGAAAGTCTAGTGCTTTCTAGGGCAGTGAAATACCACGCTGAGCATCGGGTGGTGCTGAATGGGGCGAAGACGGTGGTGTTTAGGTAATGCTATAGCTTAGCACGTTTTTATAGACTTTTAACCATTTGTCCCTAAGCCTTAAAACATGACCCAAGAACAAAAACAAATCCCCCTTAATGCCGTCTGTGTGTACTGCGGCTCGTCTCGCCCGAAAAACCCAGCGCACAGCGCGGCGGCAAAAGAATTCGGCCTCGCGCTCGCGAAAGACAACATCAGCCTCGTTTACGGCGGTGCGCGCATCGGCCTGATGGGGCTGATAGCCGATAGCGTGCTGGGCGCAAACGGCCAAGTGGTGGGCATTATCCCCGAACACTTACAAAAATACGAGGTTGGCCACACCGGCGTAACCAAGCTGCATATCGTTGAAAACATGCATGTGCGCAAAAAAATGATGTTTGATATGTCGGATGCGTTTGTGGTGTTGCCCGGCGGCTACGGCACGTTGGATGAATTTTTCGAGGTGCTCACCTGGCGCCAGCTGCAAATGCACGATAAGCCGATTATCCTAGTGGATATTGATGGGTACTGGGCGCCGATGCGCACGCTTCTTGACCACATCGTGGATAAAGGCTTTGCTCAGCCGGATACGCGGCGGCTGGTGTCGATTGTCTCAAAAGTTGAAGATATTATTCCGGCGATAAAGGCCGCGCCTTTGCCGATTTACGCGCCCGAGACGAAGTGGATGTAGGGTTGGCGGTGCTACTCGGGCTAGAGGAACCAAATGGAGTGTTGGGGTTAGAAAGACGAGACGAAGAGATTGTAAGAAGGGCAGTCGGATCAGGTGGCAACCCGGCATGCGCCAACTGACCCGCATTATGCGCGACAAATCCTGCTATATATTGGTCAGCTGTAAGGCCAAACCCGGCTGCATTTTTTTCCAATTCCGCATAGAGCCACTCAGGCAGGCTTAAACCCACAAAACGCTTGCCCGGGGATTCTTCACGAAACGCCTCGCGCCAAGGGCGGGCATTATCCCAATCGAGATGCGCATCAATATCATCACTGCCGCTATCGAAAAGAGCATCAAACTGCTCAACAGTGATTTTTTTAGGATTTTTTGTTGCAGGAGTACTTTTCTTGCTCATTGCTGCGCGCCCTTCTGACAGAAATTAGTCTAACATAACCGCCGCGTTGTGTAAACACCGCAGTCCAGCATTTGCCGTCGATTTCGCCCACAACCCCATAGCGTTTTTCGATAAGCAGCTTTCCATCCAGCGCGATGGTTGACGCCTTAGCATCGACCTGTAACAGGTCTGCATCGTCCCATAAAGCTTGAGCCTGTTTAAAATCGATGCCGTGTTTTTCTTTATTTGTGCGGCTTTTTTGCTCATCAAACTCGAACATCGTGCTGATCCATCCTGCTATTACGGTATCTATCTTTATTACAGCTGTTAATGCTGTTGCAGTTTTATTTTCACTTTTCTTTTACAATCCCCCCGTTATGGTGCGGCGGTTAGCTTAAGGACGCACACACATGGCCAAGATTAAAGTAAAAAACCCGGTAGTCGATCTCGACGGCGATGAAATGACCCGCATTATCTGGCAGCTTATCAAAGACAAGCTGATTCTGCCCTACTTGGACATTGACATTAAATACTATGATCTCAGCATGGAAAGCCGCGATGCAACAAACGACCAGATAACGGTTGATGCGGCAAAGGCTATCAAAAAATACGGCGTGGGTATTAAGTGCGCCACGATTACCCCCGATGAAGCGCGGGTGAAAGAATTCCACCTGAAAGAAATGTGGAAATCGCCAAACGGCACGATTCGGAATATTTTAGGCGGCACGGTGTTTCGTGAGCCGATTATTTGCAAAAACGTCCCGCGCCTTGTGCCGGGCTGGACAAACCCGATTGCGATTGGCCGTCATGCGTTTGGCGATCAATACCGCGCCACGGATTTCCGTGTGCCGGGCGCAGGCAAGCTGACGATTACCTTCACCCCTGAAGACAAATCCCAGCAAGCCGTTCATTATCATGTCTATGATTTTCCCGGTTCGGGCGTCGCGCTCGCGATGTACAACGTGGATGAATCCATTCGCGGCTTTGCGCGCGCGTGCTTGAACTATGGTTTGCAACGCAAATGGCCGGTGTATTTGTCCACCAAAAACACCATTTTGAAAAAATACGATGGCCGCTTTAAGGATCTGTTTCAGGAAATTTATGAAGCGGAATTTATCGATCTTTATAAGGACGCTGGTGTCACCTACGAACACCGCCTGATTGATGACATGGTGGCCAGTGCCCTTAAATGGGACGGTAACTTTGTCTGGGCATGTAAAAACTACGACGGCGATGTGCAATCGGATAGCGTCGCGCAAGGGTTTGGCTCCTTAGGGCTGATGACGTCTGTGCTCTTAACACCAGACGGTAACACCATCGAAGCCGAAGCCGCCCACGGCACCGTGACGCGTCATTACCGGATGCACCAGCAAGGCAAGCCAACCTCAACAAACCCCATTGCCTCGATTTTCGCCTGGACACGCGGTCTGTGGCATCGCGGCAAGATGGACGGCACGCCAGAATTGCAACGCTTTGCTGAAACGCTGGAAAAAGTCTGTATTGATACCGTGGAGAGCGGCAAGATGACCAAGGATTTAGCGATTCTCATCAGCCCCGATGCGCCGTATCAAACAACAGAAGAATTCCTGAATTCGGTTGAGGCGGGGCTAAAGGCGGCGTTGTAAATGAATTTTACAGAATTTTTCGAACAGGAAATTTTTTTACAAGAACTGCTCAAAAAAGTTTCCCTTCCGTACAATTCTAGTTTTGAAGACCATGGTAGGCATATTGTCCGTCAAAGAAACGTAGTTAATAACTACAGATTTTTAAAGTGTTCGCCGCTGCTCAATGAAATGATTGATCAGGTTAAGCAATGGGGCTTTCATGATAATTTAAAGATTCATTCTTACGGCGCATTTGCCATAGTATTTCATCACAGCAGTCTGCCAGATCCTCGTGGCGGCCATGTTTTAAAAATTATCAATACAAGAGATCAAGATCCTTTTTGTGAACAAAATAGCAGCTCAGTTTTGGTTCGAGCCTGTGATCTCGTAGTAGAGCCAACGCATCGAATGGAATATTTTGATGCAGAAAAGCGTGGATTCTATATTGAAATACAACCATATCTGCGGCCACTAGACCCAGAAAATACCCAAGACATCAAGGATTTCGATTCTTTTCGGCAAGCCTTGGCGGATCGTAAGTTGCGAGATAATGATCTAACGACGAGTGGAGTTGGAAGATGGCCAGACGGAAAATTAGCACTTTTCGACCGAACGTATCTGCAATTGAATAGTTCTGAAAATTTAAATTGGATTCAAGATCTTAAAGATCTTATGGAGAGATCAAAAAGTAAGTAATATTTCATATGCATGTTACGTACGCAATTTTTATTGACCTTTTCCGCCATGCCCCCCCAATAATCCCATGCACGATTTAAAATTCATCCGCGATTACCCCGATGCCTTTGATGCTGGCTTAACCCGCCGGGGGCTGCCGAAATACGCCGCTGAAATCCTGGCGCTGGATGAAAAGCGCCGCTCTCTGCAAACGCACATTCAGGAAAAACAGGCACTGCGCAATAAGCTATCCGGCGCGATTGGTGCGGCGCGAAAGGCCGGGGACACGGCGGATGCAGACCGCTTAACCGCTGAGGTGTCCGCGCTAAAAACCGAAATGCCCCAGCTTGAGGCGCAGGAAGCCGAAATCGCCCAGCAGCTCGACCACGTGCTGTCCAGCCTGCCGAATCTGCCTGCACCCGCGCCGCAAACGCCGGAAGGGGCGAATGAGTCGTATAACGTCGAGCTTGCCAAAGTCGGCCTTCCCCGCTGGTTTGGCTTTCCGGTCAAAAGCCACGATGCGCTGGGTGAGGCGCTGGGGCTGATGGATTTTAGTGGTGCGGCAAAGCTGTCCGGGGCGCGGTTTGTCGTGCTGAAAGGCGCGCTGGCGCGGCTGGAACGGGCGCTGGGGCAGTTTATGCTGGATATTCACACGGCTGAGTTTGGCTTTTCGGAAACATCCGTGCCGCTGCTGGTGCGCGATGCGGCGATGATGGGCACGGGGCAGTTGCCGAAATTCCGTGAGGATCAGTTTGCGGTGGATGGCGGCTATTGGCTAATCCCCACCGCCGAAGTGCCGCTGACGAATCTATATGCCGATGCGGTGCATGATGCGGCGCAGTTCCCCGCAAGGCATTGCGCGCTCAGCGCCTGTTTTCGCGCCGAGGCCGGTGCGGCGGGGCGCGATACCGCCGGGATGATACGCCAGCATCAGTTTTTTAAAGTTGAGCTCGTCACCGTCTGCACACCCGAACAGGCCGAGGCGGAATACGCACGCGTCCTGAACGCCGCTGAAACCATCCTGCAACGCCTCGATTTACCGTATCGCAGCGTGGCGTTGTGTGCCGGGGATATTGGCTTTTCCGCCAGCCGCACGGTGGATTTAGAGGTCTGGTTGCCGTCGCAAAATACCTACCGCGAAATCTCCAGCGTCTCGCATTTTGACACCTTCCAAGCCCGCCGCATGAAGGCGCGCTATAAGGGTAAGGATGATAAGCATCCGCAAATGCTGCACACGATCAATGGCTCTGGCCTTGCGGTGGGGCGCACGCTCGTTGCCGTGATGGAAAATTATCAAAATGATGATGGCAGCATCAGCATCCCGGAAGTATTGCAGCCTTATACCGGCTTTGACCTTATCAGGGTGTAATACTAGTGGGACGTCATCCCGACCAAGGCAACGCAGTTGCCGCGTGGAGGGATCTCCAGTAAACATGGGGAGATCCCTCGACAACGAAAAACCGCTGGTTTTTCTGCTCGGGATGACGTTCTACCCGCAAGGCTTTCAGGGCGTAATATCCCGCGTTTCAATCTTCATCCGCCGCAGATTCGGCGCGCGCAGCGCGGCAATGGCCACAACCACCAGCGTGCCAACGCCGCCCACAATAATGCCAGGAACCAGCCCTAAAAATCGCGCCATAACCCCTGAATAAAACGCGCCAATCTCGTTGCTGGAAATAATAAACATGCTGTTCACCGCCGATACGCGCCCGCGCATGGCGGCGGGGGTGAGCAATTGAAACACCGTGCTGCGGATAACCATGCTCACGCTGTCAAATGCGCCGCCCACTAAAAGAAGCAACGCCGAGAGCCAAAACACCGTCGATAAGCCAAAGCCAATCATACACAGACCAAACCCGGTAATAACCAGCATCAGCGTTGTGCCCCGAATCGTCCGCATCGGCAGGAGCGCAAGCGCCAGCGCCGTGATAATCGCCCCCACAGCCGGTGCGGCGCGCAGCAGCCCCAGGCCGCTTGCATCCGTCTGCAACACCTGATCCGCATACGCAGGCAGCATCGCAACCGCCCCGCCAAAGAGCACCGCAAACATATCCAGCGCCATAATCGACAGCAGTACCGGATGATGCCATAAAAACCGCCAGCCCGCCTTGATGCTCTCAATCGCTGGCTCGCCGCGCTGCTCGCTTTGATAACGGCGCGGGGCAGGGCTGAGCAGCAGCAGCGACAGCAAAGCCGTCGCCGTCAGCCCCACCGGCATCAGCCACGCAACCGCCGCCCCCGATGCCGCATACAGCAAGCCCGCCACCGCCGGGCCCATAATCGTTGCCATTTGAAAACCGCTACTCAGCCACGCGGACGAGGCGGGCATCTCGCTGCGCGGCACAACCTGCGGCACAAGGGAGAACGACGACGGCATGATAAAACT
>JAJTHO010000128.1 GCA_021297975.1 Alphaproteobacteria bacterium | reverse complement strand
GCAACTGCGGCGCGGCGTGATGCGCGGCGGTAAGGGCGGCTTCGGCTAGGGGTTTCAGCGGCTGGCCGCTGAGTCCGCCGCTCTCCGCCTGTGCCCAAGCGGGCAGGGTAGCGGGGCGCTGAATCGTTGTGTTGCTGACAATTAGCCCGGAAAAGCCGGTTTTTTCCGCGAGCTGCGCAATGGCGGCGATATCGTCCGCTGCTAAATCCGGCGCGATTTTGAGGCACAGCGGCTTGGGGGTTTGCTGCTGCTGCATGGTGTTCATTACCGCATCCAACAGCGGCTCTAATGCGGCAAGATTCTGTAAATCGCGCAGGCCGGGCGTGTTGGGGGAGGAAATATTCACCGTGATGTAATCGGCGCGGCCGCCAAAGGCTTTAACCCCCGCGACATAATCCGCCGCCGCATCGGCCGAGTCTTTATTCTTGCCGATATTCACACCCAGAATAACCGAGGCGCGTAGCGCTGGGCTGAGGGCATCGAGGCGTTGTTGCAGCGCCGCGTGGCCTTGGTTGTTAAAACCAAGGCGATTGATGATGGCCTGATGCTCTGGGATGCGAAACAGGCGCGGCTTAGGATTGCCCGGCTGCGGGCGGGGCGTAACAGTACCAACCTCAATAAAACTAAAACCGCATTTCACCAGCCCCGGCAGCGCCGCGCCGTTTTTATCAAAACCCGCCGCTAAGCCCACCGGATGGCGAAAGCGGTAACCCCACAAGCTAACCGGTTTTTCCGGCACCGCAACGCGCGGCACCAAGCCCTTCCCCAGCGCCCAAATTGCCGCATCGTGGGCTATTTCAGCGGGCAGGCATTGCAAAGCGCGCCGCGCCAGCGGCTCAAGGTTTGCGAACATGCTGATCACGAACCTGCTTTAATGCAGGAAGAAACTGCGCGTACACATCTCTTTTAAAGGGCACGATAAGATCTAACAATTCTTCTAATTCAGCCCAGCGCCATTCTTGGAATTCGGGATGTGCTGTCTTTATATTAATGGCGCTATCCGCGCCGCGGTGCACCAGGGCAAACCACTGTTGTTCTTGGCCTTTATAAGCGCCGTTCCAAAGGGTTCGCGCCAAGTGGTCGGGGAGGTCATAGCGGTATGTGCCGGGCAGAGCGGCGATAAACTCCGCCTCTGTTAACCCCACTTCTTCGCCGAGCTCGCGCCATAAGGCTTGCTCAGCCGTTTCGCCAGCGTCGATGCCGCCTTGGGGCATTTGCCAGGCTTCGACGGTGCGGTCGAGGCGCTGGCCAACAAAGACTTTTCCGGCCTGGTTAAACAGCGCGATACCGACGCAAGGGCGGTATATCATGGCGCGGCGCCTTCCATGCGCATACGGGCGGTTGCAGAAATCGGCACGAGCTGCACGCCGCGTTTTGGTAGGCCATTTGCCCAGCGTTCTAAGAGCGCGAGGCTGGCGGGATAGGGCCCAAGGACGCCTACAGCATAGCCGTTATCTTTCGCGGCTTTTTCTAAATTGGCAAAGGCGGCCTCAATATCCCCTTGCGCAAGGCTTTTATCGAGAACCACATCAACTTTTGCATAGGGCAGCGTGAAGCGGGTTGCGATAGCGCCCGTAACGGCGGCGCCGCGCGGTGTTGAATTATCCAGAAACAGCACGCCGCGATTGCCGAGATGCTTCATAATCGGCTCAATCCGCCACGCGGTTTCGGTAAACGCATCGCCCATGATGCTGATAACCCCGACATACGATGAGCCGCGCCCTAGATTCCATTTCAGCGCTTCAATATTTTGATCGGGGCTGAAATCATTCATCAAGGCGCGGGGCCCTGGGTCTTGTTGGGGGAAGCGGCTGGGCTGCATCGGCACGCCAATCAGCGTTTCAAAGCCCGCTGCCCGCGCGAGACCCATCGTGCGATCAACCTCGCGGCCATAAGGATTGAAGGCCAGCGTTACTTCACGCGGCAGGCGGGTGAACACATCTTGAATGGCTTTATCCGACAGACCCAGATTTTGCACCACAACCGCAACCATTGGCGGCTTTGCGCCGCCGGGAACAGCGCGGACATAGGTGCGCCAAGGGCGCTCACCTTTATCCGATACTTTGGGCAGGGGCCCTTGGGGGCTGTTTTCAATCAGCGTATTGAGCGGACGAGCGGGGGCGGCGGGTATGGTTTGGTTTACTGCCGGCTGTGCGGGCGGCGCTGTTTCTGCGGCAGCTTCTGGAACTGGATTTTTAATCGGTACGGGCGTTGCGGTTGGTATAACCGCTGCTGCGGGTGACGGTGTTGGTGCAACCGTGTTAACGCTCGCCACAGCAGCCGCGTGGCTACTGGCTGTGGCGGTGACGGCGTCTTTACCATCAAGCGCCGTTACAGTTTCTGGCTTGGGGAGGGGGTCAACAGCGGGGGCTGTTTTCTCAGCCGTTGGTGTGGTGGCCGCTTCGCCCGTTGGGGCGGTTGGCTGCGCCTCTACTGTTGTGAGACGTTTGACTAAATCCTGAAACGCGGCATCGGAAAGGGCTTTTGCTAAATCCAGCTCAATCGCGGCGCTGGGCACGGCCAGCGCCCGGCGGCTGCGGGTATCATCGGCATGGCTGTTCAGCCAGAAGAATAATGCCAGAAGCGCAAGCCAGCACAAGACCCCGCCCGCAAGAGGGAGCGCGGGAAAACGCGGCGTTGCGGCGGCATCAGCCATGGCGCGCTATCCTTATTAGCTTACTGAGTTTTTGCGGCTTTGTTGCGGTTTTCATAGAGGCTAATCCCGCGCACAATATCAAGGCCGCGGGCGAGCTGGTAATCTTCGTCCGCTTTGCTGTCTTTATCCTTGTCGCTGTCTTTTTTATCGGTGCCTTTTTTGTCTTTATCATCAGGTTTTTTGCTGGTCTCGCTGGGTTTCGCGCCTTTGTTATCGTTTGCGGGTGTTGTCGCGCCCGCGGGCTTTTTCGCCTCATCGGGGTTAGACAGCGCGCCGCGCAAATCGGCCTCGCGGCGAAGTCTGCTGTCCGCTAATTTTTCAATTTTTGCGGCGGGAACGTCGATATCCGGCTCAATCCCTTTGGCTTGAATGGAGCGGCCAGAGGGGGTGTAATACCGCGCCGTTGTCAGGCGCATCGCGCCATGTCCGGGCAGGGGGATAATGGTCTGGACAGAGCCTTTACCAAAGGTTTTGGTTCCTACAAGAATCGCCCGGCGCTGGTCTTGCAGCGCGCCAGCAACAATCTCAGACGCCGAAGCCGAGCCGTCGTTAATCAGCACCACCAGTGGCAAGCCATTCGTTTTATCACCGGGTTTGGCGTTATACCGCTGGGCATCATCCGCCTGACGGCCACGCGTTGAGACAATCTCGCCTTTATCAAGGAAGGTATCGCTCACTGATATGGCTTTTTCCAAGAGGCCGCCGGGGTTATTCCGCAAATCCAGCACATAGCCGATGACTTTATCGGCGCCGATTTGTTCGGGCAGTTCCTTTAAAGCTTTATCCAGACCTTCTTGGGTTTGATCGTTAAAGGAGGTGATGCGGATATAGCCGATATCCCCCTCGCGGTGCCAACGCACGGCGCGAATTTTAATCACATCACGGGTAAGGGTTAAATCAAACGGCTCAACCCCTTCGCGGCGAATGGTGATTTTCAGCGCTGTACCCACAAGGCCGCGCATTCTCTCTACCGCTTCTTGCAGGGTGAGACCAACAACAGGCTCTCCATCAAGGTGTGTAATGAGGTCTCCGGCCTTAACGCCCGCCCGCGCTGCGGGTGTTTCATCAATGGGGGAGATTACTTTTACGAAGCCGTTTTCTTGCGTTACTTCAATGCCAAGGCCGCCAAATTCCCCTTTTGTCTGCACCTGCATATCCTTAAAGCCATCGGCATCAAGATAGGATGAATGGGGGTCGAGATGGGTCAACATGCCGTTGATTGCGGCTTCAACCAGTTCTTTATCGGTTTTTTCTTCGACATAATCGTTGCGCACGCGTTCAAACACATCGCCGAACAGATTGAGTTGTTTGTACGTGTCGGCCTCAGAGCTGGCGGCAAAGGCTGCGCAAGGCAGGAAGAGTAGGGATAGTGCAAAAACCCGGGCGATTGGCCGCATAACAACTCTCTTTTATTGGTTATCCTGCATCAACTAGCAGGGCGTTGCAAATAAGGCAACGGGTTGATGGGGGTTCCGCGCTTGCGCAGCTCAACATACAGTTTGCAGCAGTCAACACCGCTTTTCTCTAAGCGGCCAACGGGTTCCCCGGCTTTGAGGCGCTCGCCGCTTTGGGCGATGAGCTGCCCAAGTCCAGCCAAAACAAGATGCTGGCCGCGACTGATTTCTGCAATCACTACGTTGCCGTATTTTCCATAAGACCCCGCATAGACAATCGTCCCGGAAATGGGGGAGGTGACAAGCGCGCCCGGCGCACCGGCATAGGTGACGCCTTGGCTGGTCATGCCTTTTTGGGCTTGGCCGAAACGAGTAAGGATGCGCCCGGCAACGGGTGTGCGGGTTGCTGCGGTTTTGTTGGCTTCTTTAGGTGTTGCGGGTTCTTCCGCGTTATCAGCGGCGATGTCCGGTTCTTTTTTTGGTTCCTCTGGCGCTTTTGATTTTTTTGCCAGTTCTGCAAGGAAGCTGCGCAGGGTTTGTTCTTTTTGCGCCAGCCGCTCCAACTCATTCTGGAGTTTGGCGGCTGATTTTTTTTGGTCTTGTTGCAGGCGGCGCTTTTCAGCCAATTGCGCGTTGAGCTGGGTTTCTTGTTCTTTTAGACGTTCACCGTCAGCTTGAAGGCGATCGAGCACTTTGCGGTGTTCAACTTCGGCGGTTGCAAGGACATCAAGGCGGGTATTGAGCAGCGCGACATCCTTTTGCAGATGTTCTGCATACCAGCGCAGCAGCGCCGCGCCCTGACGGGTTTCGGAAGCCGCATCGGGGGTTAGGAGTGTCATTAAGGGCGGCTGGCGCGACAGCTTAATCAAATTTTGCAGCGACCGTTCACTAGCCGCGAGGCTGGTTGAGAGCAGCTCTTGCGCACGGGTCATTTCCGCATGGCGATGCGCGAGCAGCTCTTGCTGTTCGGTTCGGTCTTGTTCGATTTCCTGGATAAGGGCGCTGAGGCGTATCCGCTCACCGCTGAGGCTATCTGCTTGCGCAGCCGTTGCGGCGCTTTCCTCACGCAGACGGGTTTCCTCTTGGCGTTTGGCGTTAAGCTGCTGTTCGGTTTTTCTTAAATCCGCGCTATCGTTGGCATGACCGCACAGCGGCAAGAGGGCAATAACAAAGAAAACAAACGCTACACTTGGCACAGACAAGGTTGTCATCTCGAGCGAAGCAAGGCAGCGCCTTGCGCAGTCGAGAGATCTCCTTGCATTCTTGAGGAGATCTCTCCACTTCAGCCGCAATGCGGCTTTCGGTCGAGATGACACACTTCTCTGTTTACGCCACATACCGCCCCAGTGTGTTTAGCCCCTTGCTGACCAAATCGCCGCCCGCATCAACCGCAGAGCGCACTTTGCCGAGATTCTTACCCACGGTAAGCACATCGCTAATGCGCCGGGCGCAGAAGGCAGCGGTATTGTGGTGGGTGTCGCTGTCATCTTGCAACCAATAGAGCGCCGTGGCGCGGTAGACTTCCGCAAGTAAGCCGCGTTTGGTGTAGTAATTGTAATCCGTGCTGGTGTCGCCTGCGGTGCGCCAGATGCTATCGGCAATGTCCCATAAATAGCGCTGCGCCGCTAGCCAGCGGGTCGGCAGGGCATAATAGGCGGTTGCGGCGCGCACCGCTTCTTTGTGGGGCGCAGCAGCATGGAGCCGCGCCATAACAAGGGTATGGACTTTATCGCGAATCTTTTGCGGCGCGGGGGATTGTGATGCATATGCATCAAGCATGGCGGTGTTGAGCTGTTTATGCCACAAATCGAACGCGTCCTGAATGCCATTGGGGAAAACGGCCAGCAGCGCGCCGTCGGGCAAATCGCGAGCCGCGCTGCGAAAGGCGGCATCGCGCCAGCCATCAAACGGCACGGCGCGGAGTATGGCGTTCAGGGCTTTTTGTTCCAGCTCTGCAATATTATCCACAACTGGCTCTTGCAATTGGGTAAGGTTCTGGTTTATGTTCATAACTCGCGCTGTTGATGGGGACTGTTTGTTCGTGTCACCACTGCATCTCTATTAACCGATTTAACCGAAACCAGAAAGGGTTTGTTTTCGCGTGCTCGTACAAGTCCGTGACAATAATGTCGATCAAGCGCTCCGCGCCCTGAAAAAGAAACTTCAACGTGAAGGCGTGTTTCGTGAAATGAAACTGCGTCGGCACTATGAAAAGCCGTCTGAAAAGAAAACCCGCGAGAAAGCCGAATCGGTGCGCCGGTTTCGTAAAGTCATGCGTAAGCGTTTGGAAAAAGAAGGCTTCTAACAGCCGTTCTGTTTTAACAAAGCGGGCTGAAGGGGCGTTTTTATGATTCAATGTGGTATTGTGGGTTTGCCGAACGTCGGTAAATCAACCCTTTTTAATGCCCTTACCGCAACGCAGGCCGCGCAGGCCGCCAATTACCCCTTTTGCACGATTGAGCCAAACGTAGGCCGTGTGGCCGTGCCCGATCCGCGTCAGGATATTCTGGCAAAACTCGGCGGCTCGGCTAAAATTATTCCCACACAAATAGAATTCGTTGACATTGCCGGGCTTGTGCGCGGCGCATCCAAAGGCGAAGGGCTGGGCAACCAGTTTTTGGCGACG
>JAJTHO010000187.1 GCA_021297975.1 Alphaproteobacteria bacterium | reverse complement strand
TACCGCCCAGCCAAGACCCCGATTCCAAGAAGATCTGGTTAAACCTGCGCTGTGCGCAATATCTGGATAAGACGGGCAAGACAGGTGAGGCGTTTGCCATGTTCGCGGCTGCCGATGCGGCGGCGCGGGCGTATAATGGCGGTAAAGGGTTTAAGGATGCAGTAGATCAGACCACAGCGGCGCTTAAGTATTTCACAGTTCGCTATCCTGATCTTGCGGCGCAAAAAGGCGAATCCACGCGTTCTTAACCATTCATCCCTATATTAAAGGGATGAGTGCTACTGCTGCCCCAATCGTCAATTTTTCCCAAGGTGTGCCGGATGCGGCGCTGTGTCCGGATTTTTTCCGCACGGCAGCGCAGCGTGAAGAGAATGCAGAATTGAGAGCCAAAAATATAGGCTATTGCCCGGATAACGCCGGGCTTATCGAGGTGCGCCGGGCAGTTGCCGATAGTTTTAACCTATTTTATCGCCCCACAGCGCGGATTATACCGCAGCAGGTTATGCTGGCCAGTGGTTGCACCTCCGCATGCGTTGCGGCGATGCGGCATTATGAGGAATACCAGCGCAGCTCGGCGGAGCAGCCTATAGCCTTGTTGCAATCGCCCACCTATCATTTTTACAAAAAACAGCTGCATCAATTAGGCGTCCCTTGGCAGATGATAACCATGCCCGATGTCACGGGTTTATCGGCGGCGCAGCGCCTTACGCCGATTATAAACGCCCTGACGCTCTATCCGGGGCGGGATATTCTCTTAGTGCTCAACACGCCCGCCAACCCCACGGGGGATGTCTATCCGCCCGCGTTTACCGAAAAACTGGCCGAACTTCTAAAAAATAATCCGAGCTTATCGGTTTTAGAGGATACAATCTACGAGCGGCTGGTCTTTGCAGACGGCGTTACGCCCACCTCTGTTTTTGCCGCCGTCTCAAGCGATGATGCGGCCAGCCGCCGCGTCTATCACGCCAGCGGCCTATCAAAGGCCTGGGCATTCCCCGCCGGGCGGCTGGGGTATCTTATCGGTCATCCAGACGTGATACAGGATATTGATAACGCACAAGATCTGATGGTTGGGCAAATGCCCATCGATAGCCAGCTTCAGCTGCTCACGGCGCTCACGAAGACAGACGAGCTGTGCCCCGGCTATCATAAAGCGTTTAACGACTATCTGCGCCATAACGCAGCGCAGCTGCTCACGCTGCTGGAACATATGCCCGCCTTGCGCTGTCATCCGCCGCAGGCGGGGATTTATGGCTTTGTTCAAGGAGACGAAAGCGCGATAAAAGCGCTGCACGCGGCATCAAAACAGCGTGGTTTACTATTCCCCGGCGTGCAACAGTTTGGCGAGCTGGGCTTACGGTTTAATCTATCGGTGCATCACGATACGTTTGCGGCGGCGCTACAGTTGTTCTCTGAGGCTGCACGGGCAGAAGGCATTCTGATTGGCCAGCCGCCTGAGCTTAACGTGCAGCTAATTCCGGTTTTTAATGAGGTTATTAGGGGGGGTAGGGGCGCTGAGCGGTAACTAAAACGCCTCCTCCTCCCGCACCCCCCCCACATACTCACTGTGCACCCAGCCCGAAAACCCGGCGGCTTTAATTTTACACCAACCCTGTTCGCATTGCTCTAATTCCGCGGCCACCATCGGCTCAACCTTCACCACCGGCGGCGCGTCAAACGCCTTGGTTTTACGCAGCGTAAACCCGTCTTTCACAATAAGAACCGTCCGCCGACCCGACAGCATGGATTGATGCACCCAGCCTTCGGTGCCTTCCCAGTCGCGAATACGGCGCCAGACATCGTGCTCGCCGATAATTTCCACCGGCATGAATTGCCGCACAATCACCCAATCAATGGGATAGCGTTTGCCGGGGCCCGTGCGAACGTTGACTTCTTTATCTTTGATAGAGGCAAAGCGCGGCATGGGCAGGCCGGTGACGCTGCCGGGTTTGGTGGCCGGGGCAGGGGCTTCCACCGGCGTTGTCACCTCAACAGGTTTTTCGGCCAAGGCGGCGTTGCCGGTGAGACACAGAAATAACAGGACAAAAAATGCGGTTTTCATGCCGCTAGCTTTAGCCGTTTTGTCGCCGCTGGCAATGGCGCAGATAGCGTGCCGCAATCGGTTAGCCAAACTTGACAGCCCAGCGCCAGCAGCGCCTCTAACAGAGCCCCTTGGCGCGTCACGTCCAAATGCGTAAACGGCTCATCCAGCAGCAGGATAGGGGCGCGTTCCTGCTCAGCCGCCAGCAGCCGCGCCTCCGCCAAAAGCCACGCCATCACCACCGCCTTCTGCTCGCCGCTGGAACAGCGGTGCGCCGGGGCGTTTTTCCCTAAGTGTAGCGCGGTCACATCCGCTTGATGCGGCAGCAGCACCCCCTCAAGCGCGCCGCGCTCCAGCCGCTCCAGAAGTTCCTGTTCCACCAGCACCGCGGGTAGCTCCCCGCACCGCTGCTCAACCCAGCCTAAGAGTGCCAAGGACGCGGGCGGAAAATCCGCCAGCGGCTCAGCCAGCCAGCGTTGCAGCTGCGCTAAAACAGCGTTCCGCGCCGCCGCAATCGCCACCGCATGCCCGGCAAGCGACTGCTCAATCACCCGCCGCCAGGTGGCATCCACTGCGCCGCCGCTCTCAAACAAAGCCCGCCGTTCGCGCCAGCGATAATCATAAGCGCGCAGATGCCCGCTATGCCCCGCGTAAAACGCACTGACAAAGCGGTCGAAAAAACGCCGCCGATCGCCCGCGCTGCTGTCAAACAGCCGGTCATGGCGCGGGGTAAGCCACAAGAGCGCCGCGGCCTCGCCAAAACTCGGCGTGCTTTTCTGGATGGAATCGTCGATTTTAAACACCCGCGTGTCGCCGGGCGCTTCCATAAGGGTGTAGCGCGTTTCATCCAGTGTAACCGCCACGCCCCACGGGGCGGCTTGTCCCTCGCGGTGCAACTCCATAGTTGCCGCGTTGCGAAACCCGCGTCCGCCAAAGCCAAACAGGGAAAGTGCTTCTAGAATATTGGTTTTGCCCGTGCCGTTCGCGCCCTCCACAAGCACTAGTGACGCGGTGTCTGTTTCCATCTCAAACAGCGCGTGGCTGCGAAACTGCACCAGCCGCAGGTGGTCTATGCGCGGCGCGGAGGGGGGCATGGAAGGATCTTTATAAGGCTTAAACCCGCATCGGCATCAGCACAAACAGGTAATCATCCGCCGCCTTATCGCGCACCAGCACGGCGGCGTTGATATCCTGCAGCGCAAAGGTCACCTCTTTCCCATCAATATTGCCGAACACCTCCAGCAAATACCGCGCGTTAAAGCCAATATCCAGCGCATCCCCTGTATACTCAACGGTCACGTCCTCAACCCCGGTACCAAGGGAGGCTTGACCGCCGACGCTAAGGCGCACTTGGCCGGGTGTTACGCTCATCTTCACGCCGCGAATTTTATCGGCGGCAAAGGTTGCAACGCGGTCGGCAGCGGTGCTGAACTCCGACGTGCTCGCGCTCAGCAGTTTGCTGTTATTGTACGGAATCACCTTGGTGTAATCCGGGAACGTGCCGTCAATCAGCTTGCTGGTCAGCACAAT
>JAJTHO010000015.1 GCA_021297975.1 Alphaproteobacteria bacterium | reverse complement strand
CCGCTGACATCGTATCTACACGATATCAAACAGCCGATATTGGCCATTGTGCATGACCCGCGTGTTTTAGGGGATGACGAAGCGGCGTTTTTTGATGGGCAGCAACGCCAACTGGCGGCGCTTTTTGCCACACCCAAGGCTGCCCATATTCTGCATCCTGTTTATTTAGGCCGTACGCCTAAGCCTGTGTTAAGCGCACCGCCGCGGTTTGCCCTGCAAGGCAATATCCAATTTTTTCGGCGCAATTATCAAAGCTGGCTGCGGGCGCTGGAGACAAATACAACGGATGCCGCCTCATTCCGGCTAATTGGCAATGATCAAACAGCTGACGGCGCAATTTTAAAAAAACGTGTTCCGCCTTGCGCGGCGGTGGACTGGCAAGGAAAAGTCCCGTCGTATCGCCGGTATTACCGTTTGCTCAGCGAGTGTGCATTTCTACTGCCGCTGATTGATGATGTGGATAGCAATTGCGCCCGCTATTTTCACGCGGGTGTGTCGTCCAGTGCATCCTTAGCGCTGGGGCTGGGGATTGTACCTGTGCTCAATGAGGCCTATGCCGCGCATATCCAGCAAACAGACGGTGCGGTTTTGTATCACGGTGATGATGTTGCGGCAGGTATCAAGGCGGCTCTGGCTCTAACACCGGCGGCCTACCGCGCCAAACAAGACTGGCAGCACGCCGCGCAGCGCCGCTTGCTTGATAAAACCGAAGCTGCTTTCGCTCAGTGGCTTAGCTCGGTGGGGCTGCGCCCTTAAAATCAGCCAGCGTTTTCTCAATAAACCCCGGCATGTCGCGTTGCGGTAAGAAACTCAGCGCATAACGCCAGAAGGCACGGGATAGAAGCGGTTGCGCCCCCGAATGCCTTCTTGCAAAGGCATAGGCGCGCCCAGCGGCGCGTTGTGCAGCTAAGCGTTTCAACGCGGGGGTTGTTTCCGGGAACTGTTGAAAAAACAGCATGAGCGCGATATTCAGCCGCTCTAATTCCCGTCCCTGATGGGCGGAGACGCGCCCCGGCACATCTTCGGGAAAATGCACCAGTGTTTGCGGCAAGGATACAAACGCGCCCAGCCGGGCAAGGCGCAGATTGAGCGTGTAATCTTGGCCAAAGCGGATGCGCGGGTCAGCGTCACACCCGCCGCAGGCGGATAGCGCGCCGAGGCGCACCAGCACTTGAGAGGGGTTAAACAGATTGCGTTTCAAGACTAGAGGCAGAGGGTTTGGCAGCAAAGTTGCGACGTCTGTATTCGGCGGCGCGAAGGCACTGAGCGACTCATTAGGCTGTGTGCAGCCATGCGCAAAAGCAGCCACAGCCTGAGGGTTTTTGTCTAAGGCCGCGAAAAGACGCGCTGTCGCCTCAACATGCAGCACATCATCCCCATCCAGCAGTTTGACATAGTCCCCGGTTGCCGCCGCAATCCCCCGGTTTGTTGCTGCCGCCGCGCCTTGATTCTCTTGCCGAATCAGTGTCACCTTTGGCCATGCGGCTGTCACCGCGCCAATAATCGCTGCGGAATCGTCCGTGCTGCCATCATCCACAAAGATGTATTCCGCCTCAAAATCGCCCGTTTGCGCGCCCAGCGCAGCCAGCGTTTGCGGCAGGAACGCAGCCTTGTTATACACGGTTGTGACGAAACTTATCAGCGGACGGCTCATCCTTAGGCTGTACAAGAGCGGATCTGTTTCGTAAACAGCGGGTATGCCGTTTAGAATAAAACGTCATTCCGACCAAGGCAGCACCGCTGCCGCATGGAGGAATCTCCCGCCTCAAGGAGATCCTTCGACGTCGCAAAACGTATGTTTTGCTCGCTCAGGATGACGCACCATTCTAGGCACAGAATTAAAGGGCAGGAGTTTTTTAACGCTATGACACAATTGCTTGTTTTTCCCGGTCAAGGCAGCCAGACGCTGGGTATGGGGCGTGAGCTGGCGGATGTGTATCCGGCCGCAAAAGAAGTATTTTCTGAGGTGGATGAGGCGCTCGGCCAACACCTAACCAAAATCATGTGGGGTGATGACCTCGATGCCCTCACGGACACAGCCAACGCGCAGCCTGCCATTATGGCGGTGAGTATCGCATCGTTCCGGGTTTTAGAGCAGCAGAGCGGTAAGCTGATTCGCGCTCTCGGCGGTTATGCGGCCGGGCATTCTTTGGGTGAATACAGCGCGCTGTGTGCGGCGGGCACGTTAACGCTGGCGGATACAGCGCGGCTGCTGCGCATTCGCGGCAACGCGATGCAGGCAGCGGCGCCGAAAGGCTTTGGCGCGATGGCGGCGGTGCTGGGTTTGGATGCGGCGAAAGTTGCGGCCACACTTGCGGCTATTAAAAATGTGGCGATTGCCAACGACAACAGCCCCGGCCAAGTGGTTATCAGCGGCACGGCGGCGGCGGTTGAAGAAGCGGGCATTGCCCTCAAAGCTGCGGGCGCAAAACGGGTTATCGCTCTTCCCGTTTCCGCGCCGTTTCATTCGCCCTACATGCAGCCCGCAGCGGACGCGATGCACACGGCGCTTGAAAAAGTTGAGCTGAAACAGCCGCACATTCCGGTGCTGTGCAACGTCACGGCAGAGCCAACCATTGCCCCCAATGCGCTGCTGGATAATCTTGTCGCGCAGGTCTGCGGCACGGTGCGCTGGCGCGAAACGCTCTTGAACGCGGCAACGCAACACGGCGTCACGGCGCAGCTGGAACTCGGCAACGGTAAGGTTTTGGCGGGTCTTGCCAAACAGACCGTGCCGGAGATGAAAAGCAACAGCATCGGCACGCCGAAAGACGTTGATGCGTATTTAGAACACAGCGCTGCGGTTGCGGCATAAAGTATAAAGAAAGCGGGTTTTTATGTTTAGTGTAGCGGATAAAACAATTGTCCTCACCGGCGCAACGGGCGGCCTGGGGCAAGCCATGGCGCAGAGCTTAGCAGAAGCCGGGGCGCGG
>JAJTHO010000093.1 GCA_021297975.1 Alphaproteobacteria bacterium | reverse complement strand
GGCGGCAGGGGCTGCGTCTGTTCTGTTTCCGCGCTATCCGGCGCGTTTAGAATCGGCAGGGTGGTTTCCGACTGCTGGCTTGCTTTAAGCGCGGCGGCGGCAAGGATTGCGGCGTTGCTGGTATCGTTAACGGGGCGAGGCGTCTCAACGGGTATAGTTGCGGCAAGGCTTGTGCGTAGTTGTTCAAGATCAACCGGGGTATCGTTTTCGGCGGCGGCGCTTTTGAGAAGGGCTTCTAGCGCAGCGTTGTCTTGGGTTTGCGGCAGCGCGGTATTCAGAATGGGCGTTGCAACAGGCGTAGCGGGCAGGGCGGCGGCAAGGCGTGTATCAATTTCTGCGGACTCTGTTGGCGCGGCAGTATTTGCCGGGGCGCTGATCGTTATGGTGTCTACAATAACCGGCGCAGCCACAACCGCCACAACCAGTTGCGGCGTGGGGGCGGGGGCGTCGTTTTGTTGGGCGGTGTCGTCGGTTGTATCTGGAGCCTGCTGGTCTGAGTTATCGCCCGTGCTGGCGGTATCGCTGTTTTTAGGCGTGCTGGCATCAACGGCGGGCGCGTTAGCATCTGTTGCGGGTGTCTCTGTATCGCGGCTGCTGGCGGCATTATCAGGACTAGCGGCCTTTGCGGGCTGTTGCGGCACTTTCGCTTTTGGCGCGGCGGCGGGCAGATTGGCAGCGGGCGGCGCGGGGGGTGTTGCGCTGAAGAGCAAGGCTGCAAAATCCGTTGCGGGCGCGTTATTCGTTGTTGCGCCGAGGGGTGACGCGGGCGCTGCCGGCGAGGGTATAAGTGACGAGGGGGAGGAGACCGCAACCATGATGGAAATTGCGGTGCAAGGAGTGTGCCAGTATCAGCGGGTGTGGGCGGCTTCGTTCAGGTTTTGTATGCCGGTTCTGCTGCTTCTAAACAGTTCCAGCCATTCCAATTGTTCTTTTGAATTATTGAGGTGCTTTTTGGCCTGATTCCAAGCCCCTTCGCCAATATAGGTGTGATACGCCGCGCCGTGCAAACCCAGTTTGATGGCTTGTTCTTGCAGTTGTCGCGGCGATAAATCATCCTGGTTTTTGGCGATAATAGCACGTGCGCCATCTCGTGCCGACACCATTGAATTGCCATCATAGCCCGGCACACTTAGCCGCAGGAGGGCGTTTATGGCTTTGATGTATTCTTCGCGGCTTTCAATCTTGCAATCCATCACTTCCTGAACACCAACGATGCCGGGCGCTTGGCCTAACTCCGCTTTAATGTATTCATTGAGTTTGTATATCTCAGCCAGCCATTCGTCGCTCTTCGCGTCAGCAACCGGCTCAGCGGCATTCGCGACATCTGCCTCATCTTTCGGCGCGTCACCAAAGAGCTCTGCATTGAGGCGCTGCGCCATTTTTCCCAGGGTTTCTTCTAGTTCAATACCCAGATTTTTTTGCTGATCGGCTGAAAAAACCTCATACGGATCGCCATACGTAAAGTCCGCCGCGCGCTCTGCAGATACGCCTATTCTTTCCAAGGCGTTGCCAAAAGCGGTTTGAACACGTTGTTGAAGATTGAGTAGAAAGAGGCTCGCCGGTGTCGCCGGGGTATTGGCTATGGCAACAACATCGTTATCAGGGGTGGCGGTTCCCGGCATGATATAAAAATAATAATAATATATTAAATATATGCATGTCAATATTTTTTGAACGAAGCTGTTGCTTTTTTGGTGCTATCCTGTAAACACGACGCATCTCTCACACAATTCGGCTTTCTGTGCAGGATCCCCTGTCTCTGAATTGTGGCGGTTTAACAGAAGGAACCACACGAAATGACTGTCCCGCACTTTACCCTGCGTCAACTTATCAACGCCGGTGTCCACTTTGGCCACACCACCCGCCGTTGGAACCCGAAAATGAAGCCGTATTTGTTCGGCAACCGTAACGGGGTGCATATTATTGATTTGGAACAAACCGTTCCGCTTTTGCACCAAGCGCTCGTTGCCATTCACAACGTGGCCGCGAAAAATGGTAAAATTCTTTTTGTCGCCAGCAAACGCCAGGCAGCCGATGTAATCGCCGAAGCCGCCCGCAAAAGCGGCCAGTACTATGTGAACCACCGCTGGCTCGGCGGGATGCTGACCAACTGGAAAACAGTGTCCGGCTCGATTAAGTCGCTTCGTGATATTAATGAGCGTTTGGAAAAGAATGCCGGCGACTTGACGAAAAAAGAGCAAATGATGCTCACCCGTCGTCGTGATAAGTTGGAACTCGTGCTCGGCGGTATTAAAGACATGGGCAGCCAGCCTGATTTGGTGGTTATCATTGATACCAACAAAGAATCCATTGCGATTGAAGAAGCCAACGTCCTGAAAATCCCGGTTGTGGCGATTCTCGACAGCAACTGTAACCCCGACGGCATTGCCTATCCGATACCGGGCAACGACGATGCCCGCCGCGCGATTGAGCTGTATTGCGATCTGTTCGCCGCCGCCGTTTTGGGCGGAACACAGGATGAAATGGTAGCCAGCGGCGTTGATTTCGGCGCCATGGAAGAATTGCCTGAAAACATTGAACCCGTTGCCGCAACGGCCTAAGGAGAGTGACTATGACTGCAGGTATTAGCGCGACGCAGGTGCGTGATCTCCGGGAGAAAACCGGTGCCGGGATGCTCGATTGTAAAAAAGCGTTAGAGCAAAACGGCGGCGATATTGAGGCAGCGGTTGATTGGCTGCGCAAAAAAGGTCTGTCGGCGGCGGCGAAAAAGGCTGGCCGCGTTGCGGCAGAAGGCCTTGTGGGCGTTGTTGTCAGCGGCACGAAGGGCACGGTGGTTGAGCTGAACGCGGAAACCGATTTCGTTGCGCGCAATGAGCAATTCCAGCAATTGGTGCAACAAACTGCTGATGCCGCGCTGGCACTCGGCACCAACGATGTTGAGGCGCTTAAAAACGCCGCTCTCGCAAACGGTAAAACCGTTGGCGACAGCATCACGGCGCTGGTTGCAACCATTGGCGAGAACATGGCGCTGCGCCGGGTGGCCTCGGCCTCTGTAACGCAAGGTGTTGTTGTCGGCTATACCCACAACGCGGTTGTTGGGTCTTTAGGTAAAATCGGCGTGCTGGTTGCGCTGGAATCCGCTGCGCCTGCTGACAAACTGCAAGCCTTTGGCAAGAAACTTGCCATGCACGTGGCAGCTGCTGCACCGCAGGCGCTCAACATTCAGGATGTGGATTCAAGCGCCCTGATGCGGGAAAAAGACGTGCTGGCCGACCAAGCCCGCGCCTCCGGCAAAGCCGAAGACATCATTGCGAAAATGGTCGAAGGCCGCATTCGTAAGTATTACGAAGAAGTGGTGCTGCTTGAGCAAGTGTTTGTCATGGACGGCGAAACGAAAATCAGTAAACTGGTTGAGCAGCAAGCCAAAGAATTGGGCGCGCCGGTTAAAATCACCAGCTTTGCCCGGTTCTTACTAGGCGAGGGCATTGAAAAAGAAACCAAGGACTTCGCCGCGGAAGTGGCGCAGCAATTGGCGAGTTAACAAGAGCAGTTCGTAAGACGAAGGCAACAGCAACCAACGGAGATTTCCATGCGGATTCTTTTTACACTCCTTATCGCCCTAACCGTATCAGCGTGCGCCGGGCGCGTGGACGACGAGGCCAGCAAAGCTAATGCGGTATCGGTCGTTCCTTATGAAAACTTTGTCGCCTATATGCCGCGCCAGGCGGAGTTTATTCCGCTGCAACGGGGCACAGCAGCGTTCGCCGCGTGTGACAACGCTGTTGCCTGTAATGTTCTTGGTCTCGATAGCAGCGCGGTAAACAGCCCGGCTGAGATGGCGGCAAAAAACTGCGGCAAGAACAAAGCCAGCAGCAAAAACGCCAAGAAACAAGCCAGCGCCAAAAGCGGCTGCGGTAAAGGTGCGGGCTGCGGCTGTATGACAGCGGCGGATTCACGCAAACCCCTGCCGCGTGCCTACCTGAGCTGTTCCTATGCTGCCTACAACCGCGCTCTTAACAGTGAATACCTTGAAGATCGCGATGAAATCACGGTGGGTAAATCACTGCTCGATGCCTGCATGATTCATGAAGGCTACATGCCGCGCCGTTTAGTGGGCGTGACGGTTCCAGCCACTTATAAATAATGCCGGAACTGCCTGAGGTTGAAACCGTCGCCAAAGGGCTTCGGCCATTATTGGAAGGTTTTAGTCTTGAGGCAGTAACGCTCAACAGCAAAGGCTTGCGCTATCCTTGGCCGCAAGCCTTTGCTGAGCAGCTCCGGGGTAAAACAATCAGCCGCGTTGCCCGCCGGGCAAAGTATTTACTGCTGCATTTATCCGATGCCCACACCGTGGTTGCTCACCTTGGTATGAGCGGGGCGTTTCGCTATGCGCCCACCCAGAGCTATACGCCTGAAAAACACGACCATGCCATCTGGCAGCTCAGCAGCGGGCAAACGGTTGCCTATAATGACCCGCGCCGTTTTGGCGCGATGGACATCACCCACACCGCCGGGCTGTTTGCCCACCCTTGGCTGAAAGACATTGGCGCCGAGCCGCTGGATGCGGCGGCGTTCACCGCACATGGCTTTTTTGAGCGCCTGCAGCGCACCCGCCGGGCGGTGAAACTCGCGCTGCTCGATCAAACAGTGGTGGCGGGGATTGGCAATATTTATGCCTCAGAAAGTCTCTATTACGCTGGGATACACCCGCAGCGCAGTGCAGATAGCTTGAGCTTGAACGAGGCCACAGCCTTACACGCAAGTGTTGTAAGCGTCCTAACCGCCGCAATCAGTGCCGGCGGCAGCACGCTGCGCGATTATCGGAATCCAGAAGGCGAGCTGGGCTGTTTCCAGCACCGCTTTGCGGTGTATGACCGCGCGGGATTGCCCTGTCCGGGATGTGCGGGGGAGTGCACGGTGCAATTGATTCGTCAGGGCGGGCGCTCGACGTATTTTTGCGGGACGCGGCAGCGGCTCTAGAGCGTTGGTTATTTTTGGTAAAACATTAAACTTTGCTTAACACCTCTAGCGTAGTACCCCTACAACTATAAGGAGTAGTCATGACCACCGAAACCCTCATTCTGACCACAAAAGATACCTATGCGATTATCCAACTGAATCGCCCCAAGGCGCTGAACGCCTTATCCGACCAGCTGGTGCGCGAACTGGGGCAAACCCTCGATGCGCTGGAAGCAGACCCGAAGATTGGCGCGATTATCCTGACGGGCAGTGAAAAGGCCTTTGCCGCCGGGGCGGACATTGTGGAGATGAAGGATAAAACCTATCCCGCAACGTATTTAGAGGATTTTATCACGAGCGGCTGGGAACGCATCAGCACGGTGCGCAAACCCATTATCGCGGCGGTGAGCGGCTTTGCCCTCGGCGGCGGCTGTGAAGTGGCGATGATGTGCGATTTTATTATCGCAGCAGACACGGCTAAATTTGGCCAGCCGGAAATAACCTTGGGCATTATCCCCGGTGCAGGGGGCACGCAGCGCCTTACCCGCGCCGTGGGCAAAGCCAAAGCCATGGAAATGATTCTTACCGGGCGGATGATTGACGCGGCGGAAGCTGAGCGCGCCGGGCTAGTTTCCCGCGTTGTGCCGGCAGCGGAGCTGCTGGCTGAGGCGGAAAAAGCGGCGGCAAAGATTGCCGGGTTGTCGCGCACCTCTGTTTTGCAAGCAAAAGAGTGCGTCAACAAGGCCTTTGAAACAACATTGGCGGAAGGCGTGCGCTTTGAACGGCGTATCTTCCAAGCCTTGTTTGCAACAGTTGACCAGAAAGAAGGCATGGCCGCGTTTGTGGAAAAGCGCCCGGCGGTTTTTAAAAATCTCTAAAGCACAGTGTATAGAGCCAAGGCATTCGTGCCTTGGCTTTTTTTTTAATCAACGCCCACGGCGCCCTGCATATAACCACGCCACAACCGGGCGGGCAGGCCGCCGCCGGTGACTTTTTCCATCGGCGCGTTATCATCGTTGCCAACCCAGATGCCGGTGGTGAGCTGTTCGGTGCTGCCGATAAACCACGCATCTTTGAAATCTTGGCTGGTGCCGGTTTTACCGCCCGCGGGCAGGCCGATTTGCGCGGCTTTGCCGGTGCCGGAGGTCATCACGGCGCCGAGCATCTCGCGCAGCTCCATCACCGTGTTATCGGAAAGAACCTGATCGGCGAGGCGATTGCCGCTGCGATACAGCGTCTCGCCGCCATCCCGCGTTTTGATGCGCACAATGCCATACGGGCGCACCTGAAAGCCATCGGCGGCCACCACCGCATAGGCGCTGGTGAGTTCATACAAGGACAATTCTGAAGCGCCCAGCGCGCTGGCCAAATCGCGGCGAATGGGGCTGGCAATCCCCATCTCCCGCGCTGTCCGGAGCACGCGTCCAAGGCCAATCTCCTTTGCCAGCTGTACCATCGGCACATTCAGCGAATCACGGAACGCATCGAGAAGTGTTACCGCACCGCGATGCGTGCCGTCATAATTTTCGGGTGTCCAGCCGCCATAGGTGACCGCTTCATCCAGCAGTTCACTGCTGGTCGTGTAACCCGCCTCTAAGGCGGCGGCGGCAACAAACAGTTTAAAGGCGCTGCCCGGTTGGCGCAGGGATTGTGTCACGCGGTTAAACTGGCTGAATTCATAGTTAATGCCGCCGACCATGGCGACAACCGCGCCGTTGCGACTGAGGCTGAGCAGGGCGGCTTGAGAGACATTGCTCTTAAGCCCCACATCGTTGATGGTGGTGGTTAGCACCTTCTCCGCCAGCCGCTGGCGCGGCAGACTCAGCGTTGTTTCAACGATAATATCCACATCGGGATAGCCAATGTAATCGGGCAATTGATCCATCACCCAATCGGCGAAATAGCGGCTGGCGGGCGGCACCGCGCCGCGGCTAAAGCGCAGGGGCAGGGCGGCGGCGCGCGTTGCGTCCGTCTCGCTGATAAGCCCAGCATCCGCCATATTCAGCAGCACCTGGTCGCCGCGAGTCGCGGCACGTTCTGGGCGGATAAGGGGATTGAGGCGCGAGGGCGCTTTCAGCAGCCCCACCAGCACGGCGGCTTCTCGCTGGTTTAGCTCTGCGGGCGTGCGGTTGTAATAATTCTCCGCCGCGCCCGCGATGCCATACGTTCCCGCGCCGAAATACACCCGGTTGAGATAGAGGGTAAGAATCTCTTCCTTGCTGAAGTGCCGTTCCAGCCAATAGGCAATCACGACTTCGCGCAGCTTGCGGCTGTAGGTGCGCTCATGCGTTAAGAACAGATTTTTCGCCAGCTGTTGCGTTAGCGTGCTGCCGCCTTCCACAACCCCGCCCGCGAGCAAATTGCTCACCATTGCCCGGCCAATACCGCGAAAATCAAGGCCGCCGTGTTCAAAAAACCGCCGGTCTTCTGTGGCGAGAATGGCAAGAATTATATCCTTTGGTATTTCCTGAAACGTCAGGGTCTTGCCGTATAAATCGCCGTAGGTGGCGATGGTGTCGCCCTCGGCAGACAGCAGCGTGACGCTGGGGCGGCGCGTGAAATCGGTGACATCGGCGACATCGGGAAGTTGCAAGCTGTAACACCCAAGAAGCCGCGCCAGCGCAAACGCGCCCCATAGACCAAGATTGAAAACAAGCCCAAGCAGGCCTAACCGGCGGCGTTTGGGTTTGGACTTCGGCGAGGCCTTCGCGGTTTTTTTAGCGGTGGGTTTTTTCGGCGCAGCCATGGAT
>JAJTHO010000019.1 GCA_021297975.1 Alphaproteobacteria bacterium | reverse complement strand
GTTTGCCGCCCAGCTGCGTAGTGAACTTGATACCGCCCTGCCGCGCGTTGTGGCCGACAGCCAGGAAAAAATGCTGCTGAGTACGGGCGGGAAGGTTGAGGATGCGCTCGCGCCGCTGCGTGAGCGGCTGATTGAGTTTCGTACCGCCCTTGATCAGCGTTTTGGGGATCAGCAAAAAGATGTTGCCGGGCTGAAAGCCGAGATTGCGGCCATGCTGGCGGCGCAAGGCCAGCTGCGCGATCAGACAACAGGGCTGACGAATGCGCTGCGCGGGAATGTAAAAGTGCAGGGTCAGTGGGGAGAGATGCAGCTCGAGCGGCTTTTAGAAGCGGCCGGCCTGCAAGACGGACGCGATTATCACCGCCAGGGCGTGGGGCTTGATTTAAAAACAGAAGACGGCAAGCGGCAATTGCCGGATGTGGTGGTTAAGCTGCCAGAGAAGCGGCATGTGGTGGTGGATGCGAAAGTCTCCTTGCTTGCGTTTGAACGCTACGCAAACAGCGCGGATGCGGCGGAAAAAAGCCTTGCTGAAAAACAATTTCTGCAAAGTTTAGACGCGCACATCAAAGACTTATCGGGCAAAAATTACACCCAGCTGGCCGGGCTGAACAGCCCGGAGATTGTCTTGCTGTTTGTGCCCCTTGAAAGCGCCTTCAGCCTCGCGCTGCATCTTAAGCCGGAACTGCTGCATGAGGCATGGCAGCGGCGGGTGCTGCTCGTTTCCCCCACAACATTGTTCGCGGCGCTGCGCACCATCAGCAGCTTATGGCAGATAGATAAACAGAACAAAAACGCTGCGGAAATCTGCCGTGTCGCGGGCGCGCTGTATGACAAAATTGCTACCATGGCCGAACACTTGGATAAAGTAACGGCAACACTGGCAAAGGCTGAAAGCGGGCTGGAGGAGGCGCGAAAAGTCCTCACCAGCGGACGCGGCAGCGCAGCGCGGCAATTGGAGACGCTAAAATCCTTGGGCGCTTCAGCGCAAAAGCCCATGCCGCAACGTTTTTTAGCGGATGAAGAGCCCGATAACACAGACTTGACGGCAACACGCGACGCGGCCTAACCTTGCCCATGACCGTTGTTTCCCTGCCGCGCACCCTGCCACAAACCGATACCAAGGGCGCGTTTGCGGCGCTTAAAACCTATGACAGCACCGCTTCGTGGCGGCCGGGTAACAATTTTGGCGGCAATACCGTTTTTAAGGCGCTGACGCACCCGCTGGTTATCGAGCCTGCGGCGAAACTGCTTGCCGCGCTGCGGGGCAAAAAAGTTGCCGTCTATGACCCGGAGGGGCACTTTGCTGCGTTTTCTGCCCTGTTCCCACTGCGGGATGCGGATGTTGTCGGCTATTATGTTCAGAACGTCGCGGAACAGGGTAAAAAAAGCCCCGAAGGCCTTACGGCTAAACTTATAGTAGAGCTTGACCCATTGGCGGCAGAGGTCATTCTGATCGCGAGCTTTAACGCCGAAAAAACAACCGCGCAGGTGTTGCCGTATCTTCTTGAGAAGCAACTGCCTGTGTTAACGCTGGCCGCGCTGGCGTTGCCGCATAACATGCTGACCCGGCCTAAAAACCTGCTGGATCCCTTGAATTACTGTGTCAACAATGTGCTGTTTCAACACACCGAAACAACACAAACGGCGCTTGCAACCGCCAACTATTGGGGCGAATACGGCGCGGCGGCGCCCCGCTTGTGGCTTTGTTTATACAATAAAGACGGCACAATTGCCGCAATAGGCTGGTGGAAGGATTTACCCCCCGCAGGCGGCGGCCTGAATCTGACCAGCCGTGAGGTCTGCACTCATTTTGGTCTGCAACACTTTGACGGCACGCTGTTTATCCATCTTGTTGGCGGCGCGGGTCATGATTTGATAAAGTATGGTCTGGATTTTTTTAAAACGGATGGTTCCTTAACCGCAACCCACGATGCCAATCCCTGGCCAGCGGATGTTTACGCCGGGATTCCCGCGCCGCGTGCGGACGAAAATATTACCCTGCATCTGCAAAGTGTTCTGCCGCTGGAAACGCCCGCGGGCACAATCGGTCTGCGCCTGATGGGAACGGATGAGACGGTCTGGCTGGATGAGGCGTTGCCCGCCTTTGCAACCCGCGATGTGTCGCTTAAGGCGCTGTTTCCCGATGCCGTTTGGCCGCAGCAGGTTGAGTTGATTGCGCATAAGGCACTAACCCGCCCGCGATATACGGTGCAGCGTGCGGCAAAGCAATGGATTGGCCATGCGAACGTCGAGCGGGCGGATTTAAAGCCGGATGCGGCGCTCGCGGGGCTTGAGCCGGTGTTTGGTAAGGGTTTTATCCTGCCGCTGCCGGTGTTGCCAATGGCGGATTTTGATATGGAGCTGCTGCCCACCCCGATGAGCACAGTGCAGGATGAGCTGGCGCTAAAGCTGTATGTTTATGATGCCAGCGGCGTTGAGGCCGCTCCGATCCCATTGGGGCGTTTTAAACGCGATGCAATACCAGCGTTTTCCTTACGTGACCTGCTCGTGCAGCACGGCGTGGCACTTCTCAGCGGTTTTGGCAGCGTGCAGCTGGCCTATGATTTCAGCAGTGGGGTTCTCGCCGATGGCTGGCTCCATGCCATTGCCCGCTATACCCACCGTGCTAGCGGCGCTGTCGCCGAAACCAGTTTCGGCGCGCATATTTTCAACAGCAGCGCGGTCTATAAAAACGAGCCGCAGTCCTATTCCAGCAGCGCGCCGGGGTTGACCACGCGCCTGTTTATGCGCCTTTCGCCTAAAGCGCGCAGTGTCTCGTGCTTGATGTATCCCGTTTCCAAAGTCTGGCGGCCTGTGTCGGATACCGTGTTTGTGCTGCGCAGCAGCGCCGGAGAGACAGTTGCGGAGGCACGCCGTGCCATACCCGCTAACGGCGCGGTGATGGTGTATGCAGATACTCTGTTTGATGCGGCGGCCTTGGCTAAGGCTGGTGAGGGCGGCTATATATCGGTGCGGGATACAACGTGCCGTTTGTTTGGCTATGCCGGTTTGATGCGCGATAGCGGTGCGTTCAGCCTTGATCACATGTTTGGCTTTTAAATGGAGCAAAGTGCCTATCAAGAAATGGCACGGGTGCAGGATACCCATTGGTGGTTTTGTACGCGTCGGCATATTTTAGAAACCGTCCTAAAGCGGTTATCACTGCCAAAGCAGCCCAAAATCGTTGAAATCGGCTGCGGCACAGGGGCGAATTTGGGGATGCTGAAAAAGTTTGCCGGTACGCTTATCGGCGTTGAGCCGGGAGAGTATCCGCGCACTCAAGCTTTACTGAAACATGATGTTGTTTTAAACGGCGCGCTACCCGATACGTTGCCGTCTGAATGCAGGGACGCGGATGTCGTGCTTGCCCTCGATGTGCTAGAGCATGTAGTGGAAGACGCGGCCTCCTTATCGGCAATGGCTGGATTGCTAAAGCCGGGCGGCGCGCTGATATTGACCGTTCCAGCGCACCCGTGGCTGTGGAGCGCACACGATGTGGCCAATCACCACCATCGGCGCTATCGTCGTAAGGATTTTGCTGCGATGCTGTCCGCAACGGGTCTCTCCGTTACACTCTTGTCGTATTACAATTTCTGGCTGTTTCCCGTTGTTGTGCTGAAACGTGTGCTGGATAAAATTCGCGGCGTTAATGAAGGCAGCGATTTGGCGATGCCGGCGCCGATGGTTAACAAGGCACTCTATCATATTTTCTCAAGCGAGCGGGTTTTGCTTGGGCGTTTAGCCTTGCCCTTTGGGGTGTCGTTAATAGCTGTACTGCGCAAGCCGCACTGAAACCGCAGGAGTATAAAAAAAGAGGCTGGTTTTGCAACCAGCCCCAAGTGCTTAAGGAGAGTACGATAAGGAATATTTAACACTTCTCTAGGGTGGGCGCAGTGACACAACGCACGGCGCGCAAAATTTCTTCGTTTTCTAGATTATTTTCTAGTATTCAGCGCGTTGCCGGCGGCAGTACAGGTAAAACTAGAGCATTATGATTGTGCATCTATGGGTGTTTATCATGATAAATACCCCTTATGCGTGTGGGCGCGGCCAGAAATCCAGCCGCGCCCTCGCTCATCATACGCTGTAGTACAGTTCGAATTCAACCGGGTGCGGCGTCATTTCAAAACGGCGCACTTCTTCCATTTTCAGCTCTAGATACGCATCAATGAAATCATCGGTAAACACGTTGCCTTTTTTGAGGAATGCGCGGTCAGCGTCTAAGCTTTCCAACGCCTCACGCAAGCTGCCGCAAACCGTTGGCACTTGTTTCAATTCTTCTGGCGGCAGGTCATAGAGGTTTTTGTCCATGGCTTCGCCGGGGTGAATTTTATTCTGAATCCCATCGAGACCAGCCATCAGCATGGCGGCATAGGCGAGATACGGATTCGCCGATGGATCCGGGAAACGGATTTCAACGCGCTTGCCTTTTGGGCTCGCCACATACGGAATGCGGCACGATGCCGAACGGTTGCGCGACGAATACGCGAGCAGCACTGGCGCTTCATAACCTGGCACGAGGCGCTTATAGCTGTTGGTGGAGGGGTTGGTCAGCGCGTTCAAGGCTTTCGCGTGCTTGATAATGCCGCCGATGTAAAACAGCGCCATTTCGGATAAATCCGCATAGCCGTTACCTGCGAAAAGCGGCTTGCCTGCTTTCCACAGAGACTGGTGCACGTGCATCCCGGAGCCGTTATCGCCATAAACCGGCTTTGGCATAAAGGTTGCCGATTTGTTCCAGCCCGCAGCCACGTTATGCACCACATATTTATACAGCTGCATGTTATCGGCAGTGCGCACCATGGTGTTGAATTTTATACCCAGCTCATGCTGTGCGGGTGCGACTTCGTGGTGGTGCTTTTCAACATCAACACCCATTTCCGCAAGGTTAGACAGCATTTCGGCGCGAATATCGGCAATGCTATCAACCGGCGGTACGGGGAAGTAACCGCCTTTGGGGGCAGGGCGATGGCCTTGGTTTGCTTGCGGCGCATCATACTGTTTGCCGTTGTTTTGCGGAAACTCATAGGATTCGAGGTGGAAGAACGACTCTGTTTGCGCGGCGCGGAAACGCACATCATCAAAAATGAAAAACTCCGCTTCGGGGCCAAAATAAGCAGTATCGGCGAGGCCAGAGCTGATAACATGGGCTTCGGCGCGTTTCGCTAAGCTGCGCGGATCGCGGCTATACCCTTGGCCGGTGGAAGGCTCAAGCACATCGCAGAATACAACCAGTTGCGGCGCGGCGCTGTAAAGGTCGCGCGTTGCGGTTTTAAGGTCGGGCTTTAAAATCATGTCGGATTCGTTGATGGCTTTCCATCCAGAAATCGATGAGCCGTCAAACATAATGCCGTCGGTCAGCAGTTCTTCGTCAACCGTGCACACATGTTGGGCGGTGTGGTGCCATTTACCGCGCATGTCGGTGAAGCGAAAATCGACGTATTCGATTTCTTCCTCTTTAATGCGTTTCAAAATGTCGGCGATGTCTTTGCTCATGATGTCCTCAGTGTTCTGTGTGGTTTGCCTAGCGGTTGCGGCGGATGCTGGCAAGAGTGAAAAAATCAGCGGCGATGAAAAGTAATATTATTATCAGAAACGGCGTGTGTAAGGTATTCTTTAGCGCTTTTTAAAGCGCATCACTGCCCGACTCGCCTGTGCGAATGCGTAATGCATCCTCTATCGTGCTGACGAAAATCTTGCCGTCGCCGATGCGTCCGGTGTTCGCGGCGGTGCGAATTGCCTCTAGCATGGCGGGAACCTGCGCATCATCCACCACCATTTCAATTTTTATTTTAGGCAGAAAATCGACGACATACTCCGCGCCGCGATAGAGCTCGGTATGGCCTTTCTGGCGGCCAAAGCCTTTTACTTCTGTAACGGTCATGCCCGGAACGTTTAACTCATTGAGGGCGTCTTTAACCTCATCAAGCTTATACGGCTTTATAATGGCTTCGATTTTTTTCATGGCGTACGGCGTTTTTTGCCCAGAAGATCGGCTTCTTTGTCGTTTGTGTAGGCGCCGCTGGTACGACTAAGAATTTGCTTTTTATTATTTAAACGCAGCAAAATCGCCTCTTTACCCGAACTGCTATCGAGGCCACTTAGAAACTCTTCAACGTCTGTATAGGCTATATAAACATCGTTAAAGCCAGACTTGTTATTAAATTGGCTTGTGTATTCTTCGCGCAGTAAAGAATCATAGGCGCGCATATCTTCGGGCAGCACTAAAAGTGCATAATGCGGCGTTGCTGGGGTCTGTTTGGCGGCGGAGAAAAAGGCCGCATCCCAGCTGAGCGCCTCGGGTATAGCTTCAGGGGAGGGCGCTAAAACAAGGATGGTTTCATCCAAGAGCAGCAGGTTTTCAAGGCTGCTGGTTTTACCGCCGATGCTAATAAGAGAGGAAGAAGGTAGCGCCAGGGCGGGTGATTTAGAGGCAGGTGTAAAGTTGCCAAGCGCTGGGACGCAGGCACTTAAAAATAAAGCAAGAAAAACAGCAGCTGCAACACGCATGGTGGAATCCTTAACGCAGCGACGGTGCGTAGAGCAAACCGCCGTTTGTCCACAAGAGATTTATCCCGCCGTTAAAGCCGCGGTCGAGCTGTAAGGGTGAATCCTGACCAATGCTGCGGTCATAGATCTCACCGTAGTTGCCCACTTTTTTTACAATATTATAGAACCAATTATCATTAAGAACCAGCGGCTTGCCAATCCCCGGCACAACCCCCAAAAGACGTTGTTTATAGGGGTCTATTGTGCTGATTTTAAGTTCATCCACATTCTTGCTGGTGATGTTGTGCTCTTCTGCTTCCAAAAGAGCAAACAGCACCCAGCGGTTAATCGCAAACCATTCATCATCACCGAGCATTACAGAAGGCCCCAATGGCTCTTTTGAGATAATTTCCTCAAGCAGCACATACTGTTCGCTTTTACTGCCCGCACGGGCGCGCACCACAGCAAGGCCGGATGCATCGGTTGAATAGGCTTGGCACTTTCCTGAAAGAAAAGCCTCTACAGAATCATCAAATTTATCAAAGACGAGCGGGGTGTAGGTAAAAGAATGGCTGCGAAAGTAATCAACAAGATTGACCTCAGACGTTGTACCGCTCTGCACGCAAATAGTAGTACCGTTCAGTTGGCTGATTTCAGTGATATTGAGACTGGCGGGGACAATAAAGCCTTGGCCGTCATAAAACATCACACCAGCAAAACGCATTCCCAATCCGGCATCGCGGGAGAGTGTCCAGGTGGTGTTGCGGGAAAGAATGTCGATTTTGTTGTTTTGCAGCGCGAGTAACCGTTCGCTTGCGCTTAAAGGTATGTACTCGACTTTATCGGGATCGCCCAAGACAGCGGCGCTGACTGCGCGGCAGAATTCCACATCAAGGCCGCGCCAATCCCCCTTTTCGGTGGGCGCGGAAAAGCCCACCAGCGCGTTGTTGACGCCGCAGCGAATAACGCCGCGCTCTTTTACAGCATCAAGGGTTTTTCCTGCGAACGCGGGGGTGTGCAGGACTATAGCGAAAATAAAAAAAGCAATAAGGATGTGCATAGTATTTCAATACTCTGCTGCACTTTACTATTCTTTTGAAACAGTGCAACAACGGCCTTGCGCTCGGCCGCGTATTTTTTTAACCTTGCGGCATGACAGCAACGGATACCCCTGCTACCCGGCTTGCCCATATTGCCCGTGATAGCGGGCGGTATGATGGTCTTGTGAATTTGCCGGTACAGCGCGGATCCAGCGTGCTGTTTCCGAATGCAGCCGCCCTAAAAGCGGCAGGTGCACATTGGGATAGCGCGCCGTATTATGGTCGGCACGGCACAACGCCAACCTTTGCCTTTGAAAACGCGCTGGCTGAATTGCATGATGGATATCGTGCCGTTGTAACCTGCAGCGGCGTTTCAGCCATCACGGTTGCGCTTACTGCGTTTCTGGAGAGCGGTGATCACCTCCTGATGACCGACGCCGTGTATGGTCCCACGCGCAGCTTTTGCGACGGCATGTTGCGTAAATTCGGCGTTGAGACAACCTATTACCCGCCCGGGCAGCCTGCGGCGGCTTTAGAGCCGCTCATCCGCCCGAACACTAAGGTTATTTACCTCGAAAGTCCTGGCTCCTTAACATTTGAGCTGGAAGACCAGCGCGGCATAGCTGCCTTAGCGCGGGCACGCGGTATTAAAACGCTGGCCGATAATACTTGGGCAACGCCGCTCTTTTGTAAGCCGTTGTCTCTTGGCATCGATGGGGTTATTGAATCGATAACAAAATATATTGGCGGGCACTCGGATTTGCTCATGGGCGTTGTGGTCGGCACGAAAGATACATACCCGCTCTTTAAAAAGTCCGCCGCCCTTTTGGGGCAATATGCGGCGCCGGATGATATGTACATGGCGCTGCGCGGTTTGCGTACTTTATCCCTGCGCTTAGAGCGACAAGGAAAAACGGCGCTGAAACTTGCTGAGTGGCTCGCGCAGCAGCCAGCAATAGCTCGTGTATTGCATCCGGGTTTATCGACTCATCCGCAAAACGCTTGGTTTAACCGTGATTTCAGCGGCGCAAGTGGGCTGTTTTCAATCGAGGTACAATCGGGGCTAAATAGTGCTAAGTTTGTTGATGCGTTGCGTCTTTTTGGCATTGGTTACTCATGGGGCGGGTTTGAAAGTTTGGCTTTGCCGGTTGCGCTGCAAGGCCAGCGGACACGCTCTGCTTTACCTGCTGGCGATATTGTTCGTTTTAGCATTGGCCTTGAAGATGCCGGCGATTTACAGTCGGATATAGCGCAGGCATTGGGGAAATTATGAGCGGTATTGTTTACGAACCAAAGGTTATTGAGGCCATTCAAAAAGCCGTACAGTTTGATGATGCGGGTCTTGTTCCTGTAATCGCCCAAGCGCATGATTCAGGCAAAGTTCTCATGCTGGCATGGATGAACAAGGATGCCTTGCGGCTGACTCTGGAAACGGGGCGGGTGACATACTGGTCACGCTCACGCGGCGCGCTGTGGCGCAAAGGCGATACATCGGGGCAAACACAAGATTTGCATGATTTCCGCCTTGATTGTGATGGCGACGCGGTTTTGCTCAAGGTTCATCAGCACGGCGTTGCCTGTCATACCGGGCGGGAGAGCTGTTTTTTCCTAAGTCCCGATGAACATGGGTTAATAGCCGTTGATCCAGTTGTTGTTTCCCCAGACACGCTGTATCCGGGGAAATAACGTTGCACTTTGTAACGCGGCTTTAATTACGCAAACGCCTCATCCCACGTCCCTTGCGTTGCCGCTTTGGAATATTCCGTCGCACGGCTTTCAAAGAAGTTGGCGTGCTCAACCCCGTTCATCATCTGGTCAATCCAGGGCAGGGGATTGGCTTCAATCCGGTAAATCGGCTGTAAGCCAAGCTGCGTCAACCGCCGGTCGGCGATATAGCGAATGTATTGCTTCACCTCGGCAGCGGTCAGCCCTTCAATCGCGCCCATTTCAAAGGCGAGATCGATAAAGGCGTCTTCGTGATCCACTATGGTGGAGCAGGCGACATACAATTCCCGCTGAAACTCCGGGGTGTTGATGTCCGGGTTTTCTTTCAGGAAGGTGTGGAACAGTTTGATGATCGAGGTGCAGTGCAGCGTTTCATCGCGCACAGACCAGGTCACAATCTGCCCCATGCCCTTCATTTTATTAAAACGCGGAAAATTCAGCAGAATGGCAAAGCTGGCAAACAGCTGTAGCCCTTCGGTAAAGCCGCCAAACACCGCCATGGTAATGGCGATATCGCGTTTGGTTTTGGTGCCAAACTGCTGCATGTAATCGTATTTATCCTTCATTTCTTTATAGCGCATGAAGGCGGAATATTCGATTTCGGGAATGCCGATGGTGTCGAGCAGATAGGAATACGCGGCAATGTGCACGGTTTCCATGTTGGAAAACGCCGACAGCATCATTTGAATCTCAGTCGGTTGAAACACTTGGGAATAATGCTTCATGTAACAGTTGTTTACCTCAACATCCGCTTGGGTGAAAAAGCGGAAAATCTGGGTCAGCAGGTTGCGCTCATTCGCGGTGAGTTTGCGCTGCCAGTCTTTCACGTCATCGGCCAGCGGCACTTCCTCTGGAAGCCAGTGAATCCGCTGTTGCTGTAACCAGGCATCATACGCCCAAGGATAGCGAAATGGCTTATAAACGTGGTTGGCTTCGAGTAGGGACATGGTCTGCTCCTGTGTAAACGCAATGTAGAGCAAGGGCAGCGTAAAGCCAGTTTTTTATTGCTCCCAATCTGAAAAATTCAGCATATTTTTGCCGTTTGGCTGGTGTTTATACAGACCGAGCACGCCGCGGGTCAGTGCGCTTTTTAACGCGCCAGCTTTCAATTGATTGCGGGCATAGAGGCTGTAATCCGCCATGATGGCTTCCCGTTTGGGAAGCGGCGTGCCGTACAGCGCCTGCTCTAATTCTGCCAAAATATAAGGGTTGTGCCACGCCTCCCGCCCGATCATCACACCGTCCACATGCGGCAAATGCCGCGCCGCGTCCGCAACCGTTTTCACTTCGCCGTTCAGCGTAATTAAGAGTGAGGGGTAATCGCGCTTAACCTGATACACCCGCTCATAATTGACCGGCGGGCGGGTGCGGTTTTGTTTCGGCGACAGGCCTTTTAAGTACGCTTTGCGGGCATGAAGAATAAAGTGCTCAACGCCGGCGGCGGCCACTGGCTCTATAAAAGCGCGGAGAAAATCGTAAGAATCCTCCGCGTCCACGCCCAGACGGGTTTTAATAGTAATGGGAACATCCTTCGGCACAGCGGCGCGCATACTTTGCACGCACGCAGCAACCGTCTCCGGCTCGCGCATTAAACACGCCCCAAAGCGCCCGGCCTGCACCCGATCAGAAGGACAGCCGCAGTTGAGGTTAATTTCACGGTATCCGGCCTCAACCCCCATGGCCGCCGCCTCCGCCAGCATGGCCGGGTCACTCCCGCCGAGTTGCAACACGACTGGATGCTCAATGGTTGAAAAGCGCAGAAAATCGACGCGCCGCCCCTTCACCAGCGCCATGCTGGTGATCATTTCTGTGTAGAGCACAGCGTTTGGGCTCAGCAAACGGTGGAAATACCGGCAGTGCCTATCGGTTACATCCATCATCGGGGCGACTGAAAGTTTCATGGGCGCACCATAGGTGCGTTAGGGGGCGCTCTGCAACATTTTCACCGCAGGCTAAAAGCCTATTGACGCTGATAGCGCCAGCGGCACAGCCGAAAAAACAGCGACCCCAGGAGTCGCCGTAGCTTTGCCGGTTTTTTAATATCTTGCAATTTTGAGTCTCGAAACACTTTCCAGAATAACGGTGTGATTAACCGGCGCCAGAGGAGGCGTTCGCCTTTAAGGCTGTATCCGCCACGTCCTTCCATTAATTCCACGAAAAAAGCGGCATAACGCAGCCGTGCAGCTTTACGCGTTGGCGGCAATGTTAGGGTGGGGTCTAGTGTCGCGGGATCAATATACAGCTTGTCTTTGGGGGTATCGGTTATACTGCCTCTATAAATATGAAAGGCAATGGTTTTTCCGTGTAAATAGTATTCATGTGGTAAGGATTCAAAGGAATGCCGCCCCATGATGGCAACAAGCTCGGCGGCAAAACTATCTTCAAAGGCTAAAAAGGGTTTATCCGAGAGCGCGGCGCGCACTTTCCAGCCCGTATCATAAGAAAAGTGAAACTTTTCCGGCGGAAAGTCTTTTGCCGAGCGGGCAAGTGTTTCATCGTTCACATCGGCGGTAAAATCCACGCCCGCCTCTTTTAACGCCGCAGTCTTATACGCACAGCCAATAACCCAAGGAAATTTGGGATGGCCAATGCCCACGGGGCCTAGATACGGAGCGCCGACAGCAACGCGCCCCTGTTCTAATTCACGCGCCAAAATGTCTAAATAGTTCGGGCGCACCCAGAAAAAATCAGGGTCATGCAACAACAGATACGGCGTCTCTATGGTTTTCAACGCATGGGATGCGGCTTCACCGTGCTGTTCGCTGGCGGCGGTTGCGCTGGGGCTGTAATAAATGACATTAACGTTATTGTGTGCGGCTTTGTAGGGCGCGGTAAGGCTTTCCAAAATATCGCGTTCATGCGGCCGTGAGTTATCATAAATCAGCAATTGAAAAGTGGCGGGGTCATTGTGTTCATAGAGTAATTTGAGCTGCGCGGGGAAATAGTCGCTGCTGCGGTAATTAACGGTCAGTACTGTCCAACGTGGTGCCATAAAAGGATGTTCTCTGTTTTCTAACGCTTGGATAGTGTATAGCGAAATCTGCGGCGCAGCAGTTTAAAAAAGCTGTAACGCTGCGGCGGTATGTTTTCGTGCAGCACAAGCTTTGAGCTGGACACGGATTGCTTCAGCACAGTGCGATAAACAAATTGCAAGACATGGCCATAACGCCGGCGTGCCAGATACCAACCAACACAGAGGGGAAATTCATGATACGAGATAGGCATTTCCGTGTGTTGCGGCGCCACGGTGTTAACGCTCAGATGCGTGGGGGTTAAGCCGGCTTTGGCAATCAGATCGTCTATGCCTTCCCGCGTAAAAAAACGCAGATGCGTGTTGTCTAAAATACCCGTGGGTTGATAGGTAAAGCGGTCTTGCAGTAAATGCATCAGCACAACATTATGGCCGACATTCGGAATGGAAATAAGCAACTGTCCATCCGGTTTTAGTAACGTGGTTGCTTGTTGTAAAACCCGCCACGGGTCGCGCAGATGCTCGAGCACATCGGCAAAAATAATCGTATCAAAGGCAGTGTTTGCTAAATTTTCCAACCATAGCGGCTGTTCCAGATCGGCGATAACGGTATGCGCTGCCCATTGTCCTGCTTTTTCGGCTAAAGACCTATCGTATTCCACAATTGTCGTTGTGCAGTGTAGTTCTTCGCTTAAATAGCGCGTCATCTCGCCTTCACCGGGGCCTATTTCCAAGACTTGCTGATTCTTGAGCAAATACGGAAGAATGGCTTGATTCAGCGAGGCGCCATAATTTTTCATGCTCGTGCCGCTTACCGTTTTCCGCCGAGCGCGGTCAGCTTTTTCTTTACCACTTTTCCGAGGCTGTTTTCTTGATCTTCTTGTAAATGGGTAAAGTTGCGAAAATCAGTTTCCCCAAGAACCAGACCGTTTGTGTATTCGGTCAACGTGTCTTGAATACGGTTGGGGTATTGGGCAGCATAGGCTTCATCTTTAACAAAAACTTGAACGCAGTCATTCCATACGTCATTTTTTTGCCTTCCGGTAAAGGTTTCCAGCAGGGTCGGCTTAAAGCCGCTGCGCCGTGCCCAGCGCTCTAAGGCCATGCCGCTATCGGGAAAAAAGCGCCAGCAGTCGACAGGATAGCGGTGAAAGTGACCGTTAGATGGTACGTTGAGGTAAATAAGCCCATGTGGCTTTACGATGCGCAAAATCTCATTGAAAAGTAGCCAGAAAAACTCTGAATGCTCAAAGCACGATGAGGATAAACACACATCAACGCTGGCATCGGCAAAAGGCAGTGTATAGGGATCGGTGAGAACGACATCAACGCCTTTGCCCTCAACAAAATCAACACCGACATAGGTATTTTGTGTGGGGGCAACGGAACGCAGCGAACCGTTCACATCCTGTGCGCCAATTTCCACAAAGGTTTGACCGCTGACACCTTTAAGATAGGTGTTAAAAAAACGTGCCCCAAAATCCAGCGCCGTATCGTGCATGCGTGTTTTCCTTTATGAGCGCACCGAGTTGTCTTATTGACCCAGTGCAGCCTGTGAAGTAATAACAGCTCAAGCCTCGAAGTAAACTTTTTTCGGGGTTTTAAATCCCTGCGTCATACGAGTGATATTTTCGTCTAGCGGGCAGCGCGGGTTGTGCTAGTGCTGCCAGTGATGAAACTGCCTGCTATTTCCTTTGTGTTGCCAGACTGGCGCGTTTTTCGCAGCCTTAGCACGCACCCCCTGCGCTGGTTTGTTCTGTGGGCAGTTATCGGCGCAGTGCAGCAGTTGGGACTAACGCTGAACACGGATGTCGCGTGGCTGTTTGAGCTGTCAAAACGGGTGCTGGCCGGGGCGGATACCTATGCAGAGGCAGGTTTTGAGACTAACCCGCCGATGATGATTTATCTGGGGCTTCTGCCCGCGTGGCTGCACAGCGTCTTGGGTATCAGTGCGCAGTGGAGCCTGCAGCTGTTTATAACAATCGTGTCGGCGGGGATGCTGCTGCTTTCCGCGCGCGCGCTTCGCGGCGTTGCGGCGCTGCCAGACGGCGCGCAAAACATGTTCTTAATCGGGCTGGGGTATATCGTTCT
>JAJTHO010000199.1 GCA_021297975.1 Alphaproteobacteria bacterium | reverse complement strand
CTAATTCAAACATACTATAAGTCAAGGCATGGAACCCGGCCAGCGTCACAATTGGGAATTTATAGCCCATCGCGCCCAATTCTTTCTGGTATTTTGCAATGGTTTTATCGTCCAAGTTTGCTTTCCAGTTAAAGGATGGTGAGCAGTTATACGCCATCATTTTGCCGGGGAATTTCTTCTGGATGGCTTCGGCAAAGGCTTTCGCTTCTTTGAGGTTTGGTTTTGAGGTTTCCCACCACAATAAATCCGCGTATTCGGCATAGGCTAGACCGCGGCTGATGCAATGCTCTAGCCCGGTGCCGTCTTTCAAGCGGTAGAAGCCTTCAGTCGTGCGGCCTGCTTTTTTATCGATGAACTTCTGATCGCGTTCATCAATATCAGAAGTTATCAGTTTGGCGCTTTCCGCATCGGTGCGGGCAACGATAAGCGTGGGCGTGCCGCACACATCGGCGGCAAAACGCGCCGCGTTGAGGTTGCGAATGTGCGCCTGCGTTGGAATCAGCACTTTGCCGCCCAAGTGGCCGCATTTTTTCTCGGATGCCAATTGGTCTTCAAAGTGAACACCGGCGGCGCCCGCCTCAATATAGGCTTTCATGATTTCAAAGGCATTGAGGGGCCCGCCGAAACCGGCCTCGGCATCGGCAACAATTGGCGCATACCAGTTGGTTGCACCCGGTTTGCCTTCCATGGTCTCAATCTGGTCAGCGCGTTGCAGCGTGCGGTTGATTTTTTTTACCAGTTCGGGCCCGGCGTTCGCGGGATAGAGCGACTGGTCAGGGTACATCGCACCGGCAGTATTGGCATCGGCAGCAACTTGCCAGCCGGAGAGATAAATCGCCTCTAAGCCCGCTTTCACCATTTGCATGGCCTGGTTACCGCTGAGCGCGCCGAGGGCATGCACGAACGGGCGCTTATGCAGCAATTCCCAGAGTTTGTTGGCGGTCAGCGTGGCAATCGTGTAATCAATTTGCACCGAGCCGCGCAGTTTTTTAACGTCAGCGGCGGTGTAATCACGACGCAGACCAGCATAACGGCCTTTAGGCGCGTTGTTGATAAGGGCGTCAAAATTTTCTTTTTTGGCGGCGGGTTTTTTAAAGGCGACGGCTTTTGCCATGATCGTGTGCTCTCCTTAAGCGTTAAGTTCTGCGTAGGCGGGTAAGGTTAAGGAAGAGTATACGCTGGGAAAAAAGTTGTTACACGCATATTTTGTGGGTGTGGTGCATGGGTTTACATAGCAATATTCATACGCCAGTTCGGAACCGTGTAAGAAGAATGTTGGGGGCTGAGAAGAAGTCTACTCTCTGCTTCTGGCAGGCGGCGTAAATTTGGGCAGATCAGGAAGATGAAATGTTAAACGTGAAGCGTGCGATAGTATTGGTGTTGACTCGGCTGATGGCGGATCTTCAAAAATGCGTGCGCTGGCAGGATCTGCTAATAATTTGTCATAAAGATTAGAGGCTCGCGTGCGGTAATTTTTACCGATATCTCCTTCATAAAACTGCTTGGTGAGCTCATCAAATGCAGCGCGCTTGGCTTTTGAATTTACAAGGAATCGGTCTTTATCTTCCATCTTTGTTAAATCGCCATGCTCTTTTAGCATTTTTTCCATTATAGGATCAAGCAAAGCAGCAATTGCGATCATTCTTTCTGAAGACAGAGCGTATAGAGTATTTGCGTTGTCTCGATAAACTACAGATCTCCTGTATCTAAAAGACATATACTGGGTAAAATGGGCGAGCACCTCATCATCAAGCGCAAACTTTATAAAAAGGTATTTTCCTTCTGCAAGTTTTGGCTTTTTTGTAGGGGGATTTTTTAGCCATGCACCGTGTTGTATTTCGTGAATAAGTGTTTCCGCCAAGGATACATTTGTACATTTGGGATTCAATTTAATTTGCCAGGTAGTGGGATTAAATGAACCAGCTCTCTCTTCATCTTCTTCTAAAATAACCCAGTCCTGATTGCGATTCTGATTATAAGGTATCAGATACTCTTCAGCAAAAAGAAGCGCAGCTCTCCCTTCTGGTGACAATTTAGCCTCAGCAATTATATCATCTATACGCTTCTTTTTAGATTCTTGGGGCTTAGGACGGGTTGTTCCTTGCAATAGCCTCATTACTCCTGAGGCAAAAAGTTGCATGTTCTGCATTCCCACAACACCCTCGATAAATATTTAGTTGAATACACTATATAGCATATTCATATATAAATCAATATTATTTATTAAAAATGAGTAAGAATAGCGCCATGCATCACTTTCTGCGCCAGACCTAACCCAACTCCGCATACGCCGGCAGCGTCAGGAAATCGTACAAATCCGGCATTAGCGTGATTTTTTTGAACAGCTCCACCGCCGCAGAGAGTTTCACCCCCGCAGTGCCCAGTGTACCGCCGTTTTTCAACGTGGTGGCCTCATTAATGATAATATCTTCCACCAGATCCTGCGTGACTGTTCGGCCATCCGCAAGCTGCGCCTTGTGTTTCAGCCATTGCCAGACCTGCGTGCGGCTGATTTCCGCGGTGGCTGCATCCTCCATCAGATTGTGAATCGGCACACACCCCTGCCCGTTTAGCCACGCGGCCAGATAATGCAGGGACACGCGCACGTTGGTGCGCAGCCCGCCTTCGGTAATCGCGCCGGGGGGTACAGACAGCAGCACGGTTTGATTAATCGCGCTGATATCCGGGGATTTATGCAGATTATTCGCGCCCGGCATCAGGCGGTCAAAAACCTCACGCGCCAAGGGAACGAGCGCCGGATGCGCAACCCACGTGCCGTCGTGGCCATCACCTGCCTCGCGCTCTTTATCAGCCTTAACCCGCGCCATGGCCTCATCATTCGCCGCTGCATTATCCTTAATCGGAATCTGTGCCGCCATGCCGCCCATGGCAAACGCGCCGCGTTTGTGGCAGGTGTGAATCACGAGTTGGCTGTAGCCGCGCAAGAACGGTGTTGTCATCAGCACCTGTGTGCGGTCGGGCAGAATTCGGTCTTTATGGGCTTGCAGCTTTTTGATATAGCTGAAGATATAATCCCACCGCCCGCAATTCAGCCCAGCGATATGGTCTTTGAGGGCGAAAAGAATTTCATCAAGCTGGAAGGTGGCGAGGATGGTTTCAATCAGCACCGTTGCTTTGATGGTGCCGTTCGGGATGCCTAGATGCTTCTGCGCAAAAACAAACACATCGTTCCAGAGTTCGGCTTCTTTATAGAGTTCGAGTTTGGGCAGGTAAAAATACGGCGCGGTGCCGCGATTTAACTGTTCCTTTGCATTATGAAAAAAGAACAGACCGAAATCAACGAGACTGCCGCTCATCGGTGTGCCGTCAACCGTGATGTGGCGCTCTTCTAAATGCCAGCCGCGCGGGCGGACAATCAGCGTTGCGAGGGTGTCTTTCAGCTTATAGGCTTTGCCGGAAGCCGTGTCGGTAAAGGCTATCGTGCGGCGCACCGCATCAAATAGATTGGCCTGCCCCTCGGCCATATTGGCAAACGTCGGGCTGCTGGAATCCTCAAAATCCGCCATGAAACAGTTTGCGCCTGAGTTCAGCGCGTTAATCACCATTTTGCGGTCAACGGGGCCGGTGATTTCCACGCGGCGATTTTGTAAATCCGCCGGAATGGGGGCAACGCGCCAGCTGGCATCATCGCGGATGTGCTGTGTTTCGGGCAGGAAATCAGGCAGCGCGCCATTATTGAGCTGTGTTTGTTTTTCGGCGCGGGCGGCCAAAAGCGCAACGCGGCGGGCATTAAAGGCATCATGCAGGGCGAGCAGAAAATCAAGCGCGGCGCTGCTGACAATATGTTTTGAAACATCCGGTATCGCGGCGTTTATCCGCATACGGGGGGCAATAGAGGAATTGGCAGCGTTTAACATTATCGTCGTCCTTTATGCGTGTTCATAGTACGCCCGGATAACTAAAGCGTAAACACTTATGCTGTTTTGGCGCTGCGCTTTTTCAAAGGCAGATGATTTTAATGCCGCTTATGCCGCGTCTGTCTATTTCGGCTTTAATTTCATGTTGATAATTCGGGTTGGCGATAATGAGCGTATCGTCCGGCTTCACCGCTTTAAAAAAGGCGTCTTTGCTTTCAATCGGAACGCGCGAACCGGGCAGGAATTTGCCAATCTTTCCGGGATTAATATCAATCGCAAAGGCAAGATGCGGCAAAATTTTCCCTAAAAAACTGCAATGAAGCAGGAACACGCAGCCTTTTGTTGCCGCGCCCCAGAGAAAAACGCGCTGCGGCGGCTGTATGCTCTGGTCTATGGACTCAATCTGCTCTTTTAACGAAGGGAACAGGCTATAAAAATCAAGGTTTTGCCAGTTTGAGCTGTTGTTGTAGTGCGCTTTGAAGTCATCGGATAGCGCGGCTATATCGGCAATTATGTACTGGTATTGCTGGCTGAATAACAACCCAAAATCAACTGGAGTCTCTGTAAACAATGCTTTTAAAGAAGATTGTGAGAAATAGTTGACGTGCTCATAAGTAATATCAAAAAAAGCCTTATTATTCCGTATCCAATCAAAGCACGGAACCTCTATGTATATCGGTGTGCTGCCAAATATTTTTTTTAACAGTTCCAAAAACAAATGCGGCTCTGGGATGTGTTCCAGTGTGTGGCGCAGCACAACTAAATCAGCGGTGATTCTGTCTGTTTCGGTCAGATATCGCCGATGAATATTGGGCTTGTCGCCTTCATAGGTGTTATCAAAGCCGGTGACGGAGAAATAGCCGTCCTGCTCAAGCAGCGTTATGAAATCACCTTTACCACAGCCAACCTCAACCACCTGCGATCCGCGCGGAAAATGACGCCGCAGCAAAGCCGCCACATCCTGCATATGCGCCCAAAAAGCGGGTGAATGCGCTTGGCTGTTCTGATAGGCCGCATCATAAACAACAAGCTCCGCATCAAACGCGGCGTTCTCAATAAAATCGAGGGCAGTATTATGCCGCAGAGCAATATCACCATACGTATCCGCCTCATCGCGCTGG
>JAJTHO010000009.1 GCA_021297975.1 Alphaproteobacteria bacterium | reverse complement strand
GGGTCAAGCGTTGTCTGCCAGAGCTGATCCGGGTTCATTTCCCCCAGACCTTTATACCGCTGTATCGACAGGCCTTTTTTACCATGTTCCAGCACGGCGTTGATGAATTCCTGCACGCCGGTGGTTACAACGGTGGTACCTTTGAAATTCACGGTGATGCTGCCGCTGAAATAGCGGGACAGCTCCTCCCGCAGGGTCAGGAGTCGCCGCCATTCGGGTGCAGCCAACAGGGCAGGGGTCAGGGTGGTTACATCCATTAAGCCCTGTTCACGGTAAAGAACTTCCACCGCATCGCCTTGCGCCTTCGCCGACCAGGTGCCGGGCAGGGGATGCACGGTCAGGTGCGGCAAGAGGCTTTCTGGCTGTGCCAGCACGCTATCGACCAGACCCGCCAGCGCCAGCGCCTCAACCACCACCGCCGAGCCGCCGGCATCGCGCAGCAGCGGCTGCATCAATTTCCGCGCCTGTTTCGCCAGATCCACCATGTGGCGCAGCTCTTTCGCCGCGACTTTTTCGCTATTGCTCAGCGTAACGGAGGTATCGGTCAGCGCCTGTTCAACAAGATAGGTATCCATCGCGTCCTGATCTTTCAGGTACACTTCGGACTGGCCTTTTTTGGCGCGGTAGAGCGGCGGCTGGGCGATATAGAGATAGCCGCGCTCAATCAGTTGCGGCATTTGCCGGTAAAAGAAAGTCAGCAGCAGCGTGCGAATGTGTGAGCCGTCCACGTCCGCATCGGTCATGATAACGATTTTGTGATAGCGGGCTTTGTCGGGGTTGAAATCTTCCGTGCCGATGCTGGTGCCGAGGGCGGCAATCAGCGTGCCAATCTCTTGCGAGGACAGCATTTTATCAAAACGCGCCCGCTCGACGTTCAGGATTTTTCCGCGCAGCGGCAGGATGGCTTGATTCTGGCGATTACGCGCCTGTTTCGCGGATCCGCCCGCCGAATCCCCCTCAACGATAAACAGTTCGGATAGGGCAGGGTCTTTTTCGGCGCAATCGGCCAGTTTACCGGGCAGGTTCGCGATATCCAGCCCGCCTTTTTTCCGGGTCAGCTCCCGCGCTTTGCGGGCGGCTTCGCGGGCAGCGGCGGCCTCGTAAACCTTGGTCAGGACTTTTTTCGCATCCGACGGGTGCTCATCAAACCACTGGCCGAGCTTTTCCCCGCACAGCGCCTCAACAACCGGGCGCACTTCGGACGAGACCAGCTTGTCCTTAGTTTGTGAGGAGAACTTAGGATCCGGAACCTTCACCGACAGAATACAGGTCAACCCTTCCCGTGCATCATCCCCGGTGAGGGCGATTTTTTCTTTTTTGGCAATCCCGGTCTCGTTCGCCTGATGGTTAATAATCCGGGTCAGCGCGGCGCGGAAACCGGCAAGGTGTGTGCCGCCGTCTTTTTGCGGGATGTTGTTGGTAAAGCACAGGCACTTTTCGTGGTAGGAATCCGTCCACTCAAGGCCGATTTCAACGGTGATGCCGTCTCGTTTGCTGGTGAAGGTGACGGGGGCGTGGAGCGCCGTTTTGCCTTTGTCAAGGTAGCGGACGTATTCTTCAATCCCGCCGGTGTAGTTAAACTGCACCCGCTTCGGCACATCATCGCGGTCATCCACGAGGACAATGTTTACGCCGCTGTTCAGGAACGCGAGTTCCCGCAGGCGGTGCTCAAGCGTTGTGAAATCAAACACCACTTTGGTGAAGGTTTCGGTGGAGGGCAAGAAGGTCACTTCCGTACCCGTCTCACCCGCCGCCGCATCACCAATGATTTTAAGCGGCGATACCGGCACGCCGTGCTGAAACACCATCGAATGGGTTTTACCGCTGCGTTTAATGGTCAGGGTTAAATAACTGGACAGCGCGTTAACAACCGAGACCCCAACCCCGTGGAGGCCGCCGGAAACCTTATAGGAATTCTGGTCAAATTTACCGCCCGCGTGCAGCTGGGTCATAATCACTTCGGCGGCGGAAACGCCTTCTTCCTTGTGAATATCGGTGGGAATCCCCCGGCCATTATCGCGCACGGTGCACGAGCCGTCTTTATTAAGCTGTACAAACACTTCGGTGCAATGCCCGGCGAGCGATTCATCGATGGCGTTATCAACCACCTCATACACCATGTGGTGCAAGCCCGAGCCGTCATCGGTGTCGCCGATGTACATCCCCGGGCGTTTCCGCACCGCATCAAGGCCTTTCAAGACCTTAATAGAATCGGCGGAATAGTCGTCTTCGTTAAGAACGGGTGTTTGTGGCATATCGCTTTTTCGGGCTGGTGCAGTCATGGGTGAGGTTTAGCAGGGGTTGGGGCGGGATGCTAGTGGCAAATGCTTGCACGGATAGCGAGAGTATGATAGTCTGTTATAACAGGTGTATAAACATGGAACTTAACCTCACTCAAATTGGCAATTCTGTTGGTGTTATTCTGCCAAAAGAGCTGCTTGCAGAAATGAATATCAGCAAAGGCGACAAGATATACTGGACGCGGGCGGCGGATGGAGATTATCGCATCTCACCCTATAATCCAGATTTTGCGCTGCGTATGGAGGCAGCACGCGAGATTATGCGCAAACGCCGCAATGTGCTGCGCGAGCTGGCGAAATGAGCCGCGCGTGGATTTGGCTGGGTATTGCGGAGGCGCTGGCCATTCATGAAGAGCAGCTGGCCGAACATGGCGGTCTTGCCGGCATCCGGGATAGGGGACTCTTGGAATCAGCCTTGGCGCGTCCGCAACAGATAGCGGCCTATGCAGGTGATGCTGGTATTGCAGAGCTGGCGGCGGCCTATGCGGTTGGCATCGTGCGCAATCACCCGTTTTCGGATGGGAATAAGCGCACCGGTTTTGTGCTGATGGAGCTTTTTCTGGTGTTAAACGGCTACGCGCTGATAGCGGACGATGCGGACTGCGTTGCGGTAATGTTGGGCGCGGCAGCGGGGACTATCAGTGAACAGGAACTCACGCACTGGCTGCGCCAGCACACAACCGCGGCCTGAGGCTTTTTTTAACCGATTGTGCGTAAACTCTTAAACGACGAGGACACCATGACCACAAAAACCTTTGCCGATTTTGCGCTGGAAAATTTTCGTAAAGATTTGGAAAAAAAGGACTTTAAAGCGGCCTATAAGCGCTTCTTCACTGGAGATAAAGAGCCGCTCTGGACAACATTAAAAAACGAAGGGCGCGGGATAGAGGCGATTGCGGCGATACAGGAGCTGGGTAAGCAAGCCATAACCCAAAAAGACCGGGCGCATGTGCTTTATTGGACGGGGCTGCTCTGGGATAATTCTGTTTCCGACCAAGAAGATTCAGACCGACAGGAAAAGGCGCTTACGCTGTATAAAGAGGCTAAGATAGCCGCTATTCCCGGCTCTGAAGGGGATATACGGACGCAGGTGAGTATTATTGCCAATCTGCGGGTGCGCGGGCGTTTTGAGGAGATTACCCCTTATGTGGATGCCTATTTGGGCGCGGCGCGTAATCATTTTGCCGCAACAGGCGACCCCGCGCCCTATTTGGAACTGATAGGGCAATGCGCCCATTATTATCAGCAGCGCCCGAAGGAAAACGACGCCGAACGGGACGCCGATATCAAACAAGTTGGCGCGCTTTATGAAGAGCAGTTGCGGCTGCTTGAAAAAAGCACGGATGTGGGCGGGCGTGTCGATGCGCTCACCAACGCGGCGGCGTTTTTTACAACGCATGGCGATACAGCCCGCGCCGGGCAATTGTTTGAAAAAGCCTTTGTGGCGTTTAAAGATATACCGCCCAGCCAAGACCCCGATTCCAAGAAGATCTGGTTAAACCTGCGCTGTGCGCAATATCTGGATAAGACGGGCAAGACAGGTGAGGCGTTTGCCATGTTCGCGGCTGCCGATGCGGCGGCGCGGGGGTATAATGGCGGTAAAGGGTTTAAGGATGCAATAGAGCAAACAGAACCGGCGCTGGCGGAATTCATAGCCCACTATCCTGATCTTGCGGCGCAAAAAGGCGAATCCACGCGTTCTTAACCATTCATCCCTATATTAAAGGGATGAGTCTCAAGACCGCACCAACCGTTGATTTTTCACAAGGCGTGCCCGCGACAGAGCTGTATCCATGGTTTTTTGAGGATATTCGCGCGGTATTGCCTGAATATGCCTGCCTGAAAGCCGCCAATATACGCTATTGCAAGGTTAATGCGGGCTTAGATGAGGTGCGCCGCGCCGTTGCCGATAGTTTTGGCCGCTTTTATCGCC
>JAJTHO010000059.1 GCA_021297975.1 Alphaproteobacteria bacterium | reverse complement strand
TAAGCGCCTAGCGCAATGCGAAAAACGCTTGAAAAAAGCGGGGGTACAGAACACGCAAGTGCGCCTTGCGGATAAGCGTTGGCGTGAGAACAATGCGGCAAAGTTTGACCGCGTGCTAATTGATGCGCCGTGCACGGGATCGGGCACGTGGCGGCGCAATCCCGATGCGCGGCTGCGGTATGGCGCGGTGGATCTGGCTGAGATGGTCACCGTACAGCGTGATCTGCTGCGACAGGGGCAAAAACTGGTTAAGCCCGGCGGGCGACTGGTCTATTCCACCTGTTCCCTGCTGGATGCGGAAAATGAGGCGCAGATGGCCTGGTTTTCGGGCGAATACCCCGGTTTTCTGGCGGAACCGCTTGCACCCATAGCGGAAAAGCAGGGGTTGAAGGGGTTGGCGCTAGGGCAGGGGGCGAATACGTTACAGCTCCTGCCGCATAAGCACGGGACGGATGGTTTTTTTGTGGCGGTGTGGCGGCGATCCAATACCTAACATGATGCGAATATCTTAACTGTTTATTGATTTTAAACCCGCCCATGATACGATAAATAGCATGAAAAAAAGACATACCACCGGGCGCCGTGGCGGCGGCAAGGCCTTGGGCAGCACCAAAGCACCCACCAGCGGCGTGAAAATGTCGCATTACCAGCGCATGCGCGCGGCGGGGTATAAGCAGGTCTGGGTTTTAGATAGAGAAAACGAAGCCGTGGCCAAAGAAGCGGCGCGGCAGATACTTTTACTACGAGACAATCCTGTTGAAAAAGAAGCAATGGATTTTATTGAAAGAATACAAGATGCGAGCGATTGGCAGTGATGCGTCGTGGTGATATTGTTATTGCAACCGCACAGGGAGACTATGGAAAACCGAGACCTTTTCTTGTGTTGCAAACAGATGCTTTGCTTGATCCGTTGCACGCAAGTGTTGTCTTGTGCTTGATAACTAAAGAAACACGCAACAGTCCCATTTTGGAGATTACCATCGAGCCTACGGCTATTAATAACCTTCAGCATGTTTCATTTGTCTTTGTTGATAAGATAGTGACCCTTCGTCCAGACAAAATAAAAGCCGTGATGGGTAATCTTGAAAATGAACATATGCGTGAAGTCGAACAAAAATTGCGTTTTCTTCTCTCTTTGTAATAGTATCACCCCATGACCCTACCCTGGACACCCACCACCTGGCGCACCAAGCCCATCAAACAACAACCCAGCTATCCCGACGCAGCGGTTGTTGCTGACGTTGAAAAAACTCTAAAAAAACAGCCGCCGCTCGTGTTTGCGGGCGAGGCGCGCCGGCTTAAAAAACACTTGGCCGATGTAGGGGCGGGCAGGGCGTTCCTATTGCAAGGCGGGGATTGCGCCGAGAGCTTTGCCGAGTTCAGCGCCGATAACATCCGCGACACTTTCCGTGTGCTACTGCAAATGGCGGTGGTGATGACGTACGGGGCGGCAAAACCGATTGTGAAGGTTGCCCGGATGGCGGGGCAGTTCGCCAAACCGCGCAGCGATGATTTTGAAACCCAAGACGGCTTGAGGTTGCCCAGCTATCGCGGCGATATGGTCAACGGTATCGGCTTTACCGAAGGCGAGCGCATTCCCGATCCGCGCCGGATGCTGGAGGTGTATCATCAATCCGCCGCAACGCTCAATCTGATGCGCGCCTTTGCCAGCGGCGGCTATGCCGATTTACACGCGGTGCAGCGTTGGAATCTAGATTTTGCAAGAAATTCCGCGCAATCGGAAAAATACATCACGCTGGCCAATCGGATTTCCGAGGCGCTGCGCTTTATGGAAGCCTGCGGCCTGACAGCGGCCAACACGCCGCAGCTAAGGGAAACGGAGGTCTTCACCAGCCACGAAGCCCTGCTGCTGCCCTTTGAAGAGGCCTTTGTCCGCACCGATTCCACCACCGGCGACTATTACGACACCAGCGCCCACATGCTCTGGATTGGCGACCGCACGCGCCAGCTCGACGGCGCGCACGTTGAATTTATGCGCGGGATAAAAAATCCTATCGGGGTTAAATGCGGTAATTCGCTGCCCGCAGATGACCTGCTCAGACTTTGTGACGCGCTGAATCCCGACAATGAGCCGGGCAGGCTGGTGCTGATTGCCCGCATGGGCGCGGGAAAAGTAGGGGAGGGACTACCCCCGCTTTTACGTGCCTTGAAAAGGGAAGGGAAGTCGGTGGTGTGGAGCTGTGACCCCATGCACGGCAACACCATTAAGGCGGTAAACGGCTATAAAACTCGTCCTTTTGATATGATTTTGGCGGAAGTGCGCGGCTTTTTCGAAGCCCACAAAGCCGAAGGCACGATTGCTGGCGGCGTGCATTTTGAAATGACCGGACAAGATGTGACCGAGTGTCTCGGCGGCAGCCAGCTTATCGAGACCGAAGACCTCAGCAGCAGGTATCACACGCATTGTGACCCGCGGTTGAATGCGACGCAAGCGCTGGAACTCGCGTTCCTTGTGGCGGACATGCTGGAAAAGGCTTGATGCGCCTAAGCATTGCGCCGTTATTCAGCCTCATCCTTGGATTGCTGCCGTTTGTATTTGCACTTAAAACACCGGGCTATGCCGCCGAACAAGACCCATGTGCCGCACGATACAACACGCGCACAGCGTTAACACTCTCACCCTTGTGGCCAACGCCCGACTGGCAAATAGTTAACGCGCCAAAGAACAATGAAAATCTAGGCCTTTCGGCAGACGGCAAAAGGTTAACGGTGCAGTATCCCGCAGGCTCGCTTAACCCGCGCAATACAAACGCACCGCCCGGAGGCTTGGAATTCCTAGCGTTGGTCGGGATGCCCGCCGATGCAACCGCCGCGTGCTTAGGGTATGATGTTATGGTGCCGCTTGGGTTTCAATTCGGAAAAGGCGGCAAGCTGCCGGGGCTTTATGGCGTGAAAACCAGCAATCCTGCCGCTTGGCCAGCCAGCGGCTGCCGGAGCGGCGCAGAAAACCAAGGGTTCTCCGCGCGGTATATGTGGCGCGAGGGCGGCGCGGGGGCTGTCTATGTCTATGTCCCGGGAAGGCAGGAAAACTGCGGTACCTACTATGGAAAGGGCAGTTTTACGCTGGTTCCCGGTCAAACCCAAAGGTTAACGCAGGAAATCCGCCTCAACACACCGGGCAAGGCCGATGGCGTTTTAAACGTTTGGGTTGATGGCGAACTGGTGTTCACTGAACAGGCGTTCATTTGGCGCGAAACGGGCGACATAATGTTGCGCGGCCTCTTTTTCAGCACGTTTTTTGGCGGAAAATCGCCCGATTGGGCTTCGCCCCAGACGCAAAGCTTGGAATTTGGCGGCTTTGCGGTGTATTACGACAATTAACAGGATTTTATCTTCTCGCCCTTACAAAGAGCTGCTTTATACTGTATTCCCATGGATAACGAAAACGAGCGCGAACTGAGTGACAACCCCTTGGATTGGTTGGAATATATGTGCGGCCAGACTGGTTGGTCTTTCGAGCGCCTTGGCGATACAGACATAACCATCAGTGTTACCGAGCCAACAACACATACGCTATTTGTTGCCGATGTGCGCTATGATCAGCGGCAAGATTCCTTGCAGTTAACCTTTGAAGTCACCCAGATTCCCGATGCGTTTTTAGAAGATGACCGGCGGCAAACTATTAGTGCGCTGCTTGATGCGGTGAATCGTGATGTGGAATCGGGCTGTTTTCGGGCGCTGAAAAATGGCCTGATGATAAGTTTCATCAGCGTTATCCCAAAAAGCGAATGCGCCATTCATGCGGAGCGTCATACGTTGCCAGAGCTGTTTGCAAATTACGCGCATTTGTGTTCGGGCTATCAACTCGTTTTTGGTTTATTGGCGCAGCGTCCGGATGACACACCCACAGCGGCGGCGCATATTCTCCATCTGTTAAAACCCATGGGCACAGCATGAGCAGCAACAAAGAACATCTCCTCATGGTTGGTTGCGGCGCGATGGGCAGCGCACTGTTGCAACCATGGCTCGATGAAAATTTTTTCGCGAGCGTGACTGTGGTAAGCCCGCATCAGCCGCCTTTTCCGGGCGTCAAATGGTTAACGCCGGAAAAGGTTAACATCGGGGATTTTGGGGGTCAAAGCCCCCTGCCCACCCTGCTCTGTTTTTCTATAAAACCACAGCTTTTCCAACATGTTATAACATGTTATGCGCCCTTTGTGGCAGCAGGGGCGCTTCCAATCAGTATCGCCGCCGGTGTTGAAACGGCCAGCATTGCTGCGCTTCTTGGCAATTCCTCGACGCCCGTTGTGCGCGCCATGCCGAATTTAGCCGCACGCGTGAAAAAAAGTGCCACAACACTTTGGGCAACGCCGGGTGTTCCTGAGGCGCGGAAAAAAGTTTGTGAACGATTGTTCGCGCTCAATGGCTCGACAACGTGGCTGGATAATGAACAGCAGTTCCATGCGGCAACAGCACTGGCCGGAAGCGGCCCCGCGTTTCTGTGTGCGGTGTGGGAAGCGATGCTGAGCGCGAGTACATTGCCGCCAGCGATGACGGCTGAGCTGACCGCGCAGCTCTGGCGCGGCACACTGGCGTGGATTGAAGATAAAGGCGGCGCACCCGATGCGGCAATGCTTTCTGCACTGCGTGAAGCCGTTACCAGCACAGGGGGCACAACAGCGGCGGGCTTGGAAGCATTGCAGCCGGTGTTGCCAGGTTTGCTGAAAGATGTGCTGGACGCTGCGGCGCTTCGGTCACAGCGTCTTGCAGACGGTTACAAAAAATCCTAGAAAAATATTATTTTTCAGAATCTTGCTGCGCTGTGCATTGCCTCTTGATATTTGTTGTAATCATGCCCTAATAAGAAGTACGCAGAAATTCTTTTTTTAAGAGAGTATTATGACTGTCACACCAATTAAAACACGCAAACAAACTGTAACGGAGACTACCCCCATGGCCAAAGAGTCCGATAGCTTCTTTGAAAAAATCAGCCACAATTTCAATTTTTACAGCCTGAACAACGACAGCTACCGCAAAAATGTCGAAGCGCTCACGGCTGCGCAACAACTGTTTATGGAATATTTTCAAGCCATTCACAAACGCCACCAGCAAATTACGCAGGAAGCCTTTGCCGATTTCAGCAAGGCTTTCCGCGATTTGATGCAATCACCAGCCAACCAGAAGCTGGCGAATGGCGCGGACGTATACAAAATCGCTTTTGAACGATCGGTCGCAAACGCCGGCGAATTGGCAGAGATGTATGCAAAATCCAGCCGTGAAGCGGTGGAAATTTTTACCAAGCGAGCTAATGAAATTATTGATGAAGTGAAAGACCAGATTAAAAAAGCATCGTAAGTCTGTTTTGTACGGTATTACAGACTAACCAATTGCAAAAACCCAGCCATCATATTGATTAAAGGCTGGGTTTTTTGCCTAGGCCGTAAATTCTATAATGCATATTATGGTAAATAGCAAAATACAAAAGCCTTACAAATTGGTATTTATCTAATAACTGGTGTTTATATTACTAATGCCTACTAGGCTTCTCTGATGAAAATATTGCCATATGCACTATGTCCCGTAATGTAAAGGCGGCTGATGGAAATAATCCAAAGCATTCGCTACCGGTAACACTATGGCCATGTAGAGTTTTACCCTTGACACCTTCTGGTATAACTAGGATATCGCCGCGTTGTAGTATTACACCATCACCCCTATTCGTTATGGGGGCCTGATATTTTTGCATGAGCGCGTTTAGTTCTTTGGCAGCTTTTATCTGGTTAGCTGTTTGTTCAGTGAGCGGTTGTTCCATAGCTTTTTTAAAGCTTTTTGGGTTTATGGTATCTTTGTCAGGTTCATGATGTCATTGGCGTCCCAAACATGCGTTCTGATAGGATTGACTGCGTAACGAAGAAGTTTTTTAGACCCGGTGCGCTACTTACATCTGCAAGGCAGCCGATAACGATGAGTGATGTTTGTACGTCTACCTTTCTAATATAATCAAAATGCAGTTGGCGCAAAACTTGGCTTTTTCCCGCGGTTTGTGTCTGATAGCTTGATTGATTACTAGATTGCTTTCGGGATCATGAATATATTTGGAAACAGGGAGTTACCAATTATCGAACAAGCGGCAGCAACTGCTTAATGTCTTTCTTCTATTAAAAGATCTTTCGGGATTATGCCTCTAATAACGAATGGTACGGGATTTTTCGCCCATGATGCCGACTTTTTAGGATCAACAGGCAGTATGTGCTCATCTAAGAGGCCATTGGTATATAATGAATCAGCATAGTACAGCTCTCTACTTATCTTTATGCCCGAGTGGATGCAGTTTGTAATGCGTTCACTCAGCTCGCTGGGAGAGATACCTATATCTTGAAAAGTTTTTTCATTTACTTGCACATACAATAGTATAAACATATTGTATATGTAATAAATAAATTATATCACATCTGAATCGTATCTGCTTCATTTTTTGCAGGCCGTACACTCTCTTTAAGCGCTAAAGTCGCCTTTAACACCGCCTCTATGCCCTGCCGTGTATGCGACGATAGTGTAAGCGGCGTTATCCCGGTCGCCTCGGTAAAAGTATCCATAGTTAATGCGAGACCAGTTTCCGTTTGGCTATCAATTTTACTCAGGACAACAATTTCCGGCTTTGCCGCCATGAGCGGGCTGTACTGCGCGCATTCATTGCGAATTGCCTTATAGGCCGCCGCTGGATCGGGTAAATCGCAATCAATCAGGTGTATCAGCACCGCGCAGCGCTCAATATGCCGCAAAAATTGATCGCCCAGCCCTAGCCCTGTGTGTGCGCCCTCAATAAGGCCGGGAATATCGGCAATCAGCATCCGCTGGCCGCTGGATTCCGCCATGCCAAGACCGGGATGCAGCGTGGTAAAGGGATAGGCCGCAACCTTTGGTTTTGCAGCAGAAACAGCCGCGAGAAACGAAGATTTCCCGGCATTCGGCAGGCCGAGCAAACCAACATCCGCAATAAGTTTAAGTTGCAGCCAAACCCAAAATTCAGCCCCTGGCTCGCCGGGCTGAGCAAATTTGGGTGCGCGGTTTATCGAGGATTTAAACATCGCGTTACCAAGTCCGCCAATGCCGCCCCGCGCCAGCACAACTTCTTGATCCGGCTCCACCAAATCAAAAAGAACGGATTCTTTGTCTTCAGCCAATATTTGCGTGCCCGGCGGCACCAGCAGTACCGCATCCGCTCCATGCGCGCCGGTGCGGTTTTTACCCATCCCATGGCCGCCCACTTTAGCTTTAAAATGCTGGCGATAGCGATAGTCAATCAGGGTGTTGAGATTAGGAACGCAGCGCACGATAACATCGCCACCCTTCCCGCCATTGCCACCATCGGGCCCGCCGTATTCAATAAATTTTTCGCGGTGAAAACTCACGCAGCCGCGCCCGCCATGCCCCGCAGCTATAAATACTTTTGCTTCATCAAGAAATTTCATATCAGCATCTTAGCCCGTCTTGTGACGGATAAGAAGGCTTATCATCACAGTTTACGCAAATGACGGTACGTGTTTTAAACCCGGTTACTGACCTGTTGTTGCAGCTCATCAAGCTCATCACGGATGGACTGTAACGTTGAGCGCACACGGAGTAAGGTCTGTAAATAGGTGTCATCGCCACCACCGCCAGATGGTGACTTGGCGCCGCTCTCAAGCGGATGTTTCGGAGCAATATCCGAATTCATGGCGGCTCGTTGTATCCCAGGGCTGATAACCGGCGCGACGGAGGGAAGATCAAAGGGTGTGCTGCGCGCGGTTGTAATCGTGCTGCGCCCTAGGCGCTCTGTGCGCAGGAGCTGTTGAACGCCGCGGATAGTATAGCCCTGCACATGCAGCAGCTCACGAATCCGGACGATAACGTCGATGTCTTGTGGTTTATAAAAGCGTCTTCCACCCGAGCGTTTTAAGGGCGCAATTTGCGGGAATTTGGTTTCCCAAAAACGCAATACATGCGCCGGGAGACGCAGGGTTTCAGAGACTTCGCTGATGGTCTTGTAGGCCGTAGCAGCTTTCATGTCTCTGCCCTCCTGTTAGGTCGTTCGCAAAGATGCGAAAGAGCATACCATCAGGCAGCGGCTCCTGCACCGGAATTAACGGCTTGCTTAAGATTTGGTGATGCGCGGAAAGTGACCACACGGCGCGGTGTAATCGGCACTTCGATGCCGGTCTTAGGATTGCGACCCACACGCTGATTCTTATCGCGGATGTTAAAGGAGCCGAAAGCTGACAGCTTTACGTTTTCGCCGCCTTCTAGGGCTTTGCACACTGATTCAAGTGTGGATTCAACCAAGCGGCCAGAATCTGCCTTAGATAGGCCGATTTTCGAATAAACGGTGTTAATTAGTTCAACACGGGTTATGGTATTCATCGAGTGCATCATGACACCTTTATACAAGTGGTTAAGATATTGTAAAGAGAGCGTTAGCTCTTTTTTGCTGAATTGTTGTTTTTATGTACCGATTTTTGTGTCATATCCGCAACACGCAGCCGCCCCAGGTAAAGCCGCCGCCCATCGCCTCACACAGCACCACCTGCCCCGGTTTTATACGCCCATCGTACCAGGCTTCAGCAAACGCTAAGGGAACGGAGGCCGCCGAGGTATTGCCGTGTTCGCTGACGGTCACGATGATTTTTTCCGCCGGAATACCCACGCGCTGGGCAACCTGTTCGATAATACGAGCATTGGCCTGATGCGGCACGAGCCAGTCAACCGCGTTGAGCGGCAACCCAGCAGCAGCACATGTTTCCATTGCCACATCACTAAGATTTTGTACCGCATGGCGAAACACTTCCTTGCCGTTCATCCGCAATGTACCAATAGTACCTTGGGAGGCGCCGCCGTCGGTGGTAAGCTCGCCAGCATGGCGGCCATCGCTGTGAATGCGGGTTGCGAGAATGCCCGCGTCCCCCTGCCCGGCCTTAAACACAAACGCGCCTGCTCCGTCGCCGAATAAAATAGCGGTGCCGCGATCTGTCCAATCCAACAGGCGCGTCATGGTTTCAGCGCCAATCAGCAGCACTGTTTTGGCCTGGCCGCTTTGAATCAAAGCTTCAACCAGTGACAGGCCATACAAAAAACCGCTGCACACAGCCTGAATATCAAAGGCGGCGGCGTTCGCTGCGCCAATCTTGGCCTGCACCAGGGCGGCAGTTGCCGGAAAGGTTCGGTCAGGCGTTGTTGTGGCAACAATAATTCTATCCAGCGCGGCGGCGTCTATTCCGGCATTTTTTAGCGCCGCACGAGCGGCTTCTGTTGCAAGGTCTGAGGTGAGCTGTTCGGGCGCGGCAATGCGGCGTGCGGCAATGCCGGTGCGCTGGCGAATCCACTCGTCGTTTGTATCCAGCCGTTCGGCTAACATGGCATTATCCACCCGCTGCGGCGGCAGATACGCGCCCACGCCAATGAGCTGAGCACGCATCATAAGGCGGATGCCTCAATGGATTGCGTTGGCTGTTGCGCCTCAATCAGCGAGGATAGCTTCGCAATTGTTTGTTGCTGATGCATATCAACCGCCACATCAATCGCGGCGGCAAAGCCTAGTGCATCAGTGCGCCCGTGGCTTTTGATACAGATGTGCTTTAAGCCCAAAAACACCGCGCCGTTATAGCGCCTGGGGTCTAAGCGGGCGCGTAGCTTATTGAAAGCCGGGCGGATAAATAAATAGCCAATCTTCACCAGCCACGAATAGCGAAATGCCTGGCGGAAATAATCGGATACGAGGCTGGCCGTTCCTTCGGCCATTTTCAGGGCGATATTGCCGCTGAAGCCGTCCGTTACAACCACATCGGCGCGCCCCTGCGGGATATGATTGGCTTCAATAAAGCCGACATAATTCAGCGCCGAGTTGTCTTGCAGGCGCGCGGCGGCATCGCGGATTTCGTCGCGGCCTTTCTGGTGCTCTGTACCCACATTGAGCAGTGCAATACGCGGCCGTTTCCAGCCCAAAACCGCCTCACCAAACACATGCCCCATTAGCGCAAATTGCACGAGATTATCTGCTGAACACACCACATTTGCGCCCAAATCCAGTAGCACGCATTCGTTGCTTTCTGTGGGAAAAAACGCCGTTATCGCCGGTCGATGAATCCCCGGCACAGAACCCAGCAGCATTTTCGATAGTGCCATGAGCGCGCCGGTATTGCCCGCTGAAATAATCGCCTGCGCCTCGCCCTTTTTAACGGCCTCAATGGCGCGGCGCATGGACGAATCCGCGCCGAGACGCAGCGCCTGTGCGGCTTTTAAATCATCGGGGATGCTGAGTGCACAGTGGGTGTTATCCGTAATCGCACGCAACTTGGGGAGTTTTTTTAAAATCGGCTCCAGACGAGCGCTGTCGCCATATACTTTAAAGCGCAGGTTTGGGTGTCGCTCACGCGCGATGTTAGCACCGCGAAGTATGGATTCGGGCGCCCTATCGCCGCCCATGGCATCAAGAGCGAACGTAAAGGTGTTGGTCACAGAGCCGGTTAAGCGGCTTTGGTAAGGACGTTGCGGCCATCATAATGACCGCACGAGCCGCACACGTGGTGCGGGCGCTTGATTTCGCCGCAGTTTGGGCACTCAGCAGTGTTGGCAGCACTCAGCGCATCATGGGCGCGGCGCATGCCTTTGCGGGAGGGGGAAGTTTTACGCTTAGGTACAGCCATGACAATTCATCCAGATAAAGAACAGCTATTTAAGGGGTTTTAGATCAAGGCGCAAGTGAAATATAAGGGCGTGGTTTCTTTGAAAAGATGCCGCCTTTGCTATAAGGCTCAGCGGTCGGACTGCCGTCCAACAGTGCCGCCTGCGTCATTCGCAGACTTATTAAATCGCCCCAAATTTCCCACTAATTGCTCAAGCAGTGATAGTTTCTTACCCGATGTGGGGGTTGCTTTTTGGATAGGCTCAATGGCGCGGTATTGATCGAAGCCTTCGGCATACACCGCATCAATTTTCTCAGTCTTATCAAACGAGAGTGCCAACACATACTGATCAATAACCTCTGGCCGAAAAAAAGCGCGGCGCTGGGTTTTTTGGCTGATGTAATACCAGACGTTGGGATCAAAGGTGCTGATGGAGGTGGGGCTGCCGAAGGCAACCAGCACATCGCTTTTACCCGTAACGCCCGGTTGCAGCTTCGCCACCTGTTCGGCCTCAATCGTGTTGCCGCGCTGGTCAATTTTTCCCGCGCAGCCCAAGAGCAGAAAGATTGCCAACAGGCCTGCGTGTCTTATATGACGAGTGATAGAGGAATACATCATGAGTTTCATAGCAAGGCTGTTCCGCCAAGACAAGACGCCGCAGCAGCTTTATAGCGCAATACTTAGTGCATCCCGACAAACGGCTTTGTATCAACAGCCTGGCGGGGTTCCTGATACGGTTGAGGGGCGGTTTGAGCTGCTTTGCCTGCATCTTTGGGTGGTGCTGCGCGTTTTGGGGCAAGGCTCGAACACCGGGCAAACGCTGTTTAACATTTTTTGCGCCGATTTAGACGCCAGCGCTCGGGAATTGGGCGTTGGGGATTTAAGCGTGGGGAAAAAAGTTAAGGCGATGGTTGCAGTTTTTTATGGCCGGGCGCTGCAATACGATGCGGCGCGCACGGATGTGCCCTCGTTTATCACCGCGCTGCAACGGGCGTTGCCGGAATTATCCGATGAAAAAGCCCGAAACATCGCGTTGGCAATTGCCGGCTATGAAGACCGCTGGCGGGTGGTGTTGGCTAAGCCAGTGGTGGCAACAGTGTCTTTTCCGCAAACACTGCTGGAAACTGCTGCTGCATAATTTGCATCACGGCTTTTGTGTCTGTTTTTATACCCAAGGCGTTCAGGGACGTTACGCCGTAATCTTTAAGCCCACATGGCACAATGCCGTCAAAGGCGTTCAAGTCAGGTGAGACGTTTAACGATACGCCGTGCAACGTCACCCAACGCTTGACGCGCACGCCCAGTGCGGCGATTTTTCGCTCAACGCCATCCGGGCAAACCACCCACACGCCCACTCGACCGGCGCGCCGCTCTCCGGTAACCCCCAGCACCGCAAGTGTTTGAATTAACCATTCCTCTAAGCGGCCAACATACCAGCGCACATCTGGCCGATACGCTTTTAAATCCAGCATCACATAGCCGATAATCTGGCCGGGGCCATGATAGGTGTATTGCCCGCCGCGTCCGGTATCGGCATATACGGGGTATTGCTGAGGATTATATACATCCGCCGCATCCGCCGATGTGCCGCCGGTGTAAAGTGGCGGATGCTGTAACAACCAAACCAGCGGCGCGGCCTTTCCTCCGCTGATGGCCTCGACCCGCGATTCCATAAAGGATAGCGCCTCGGGATACGGCGTTAAAATTTCAGGGGGGCTTACAAGCCAATCAGGGGACAACATGGTACGTTGTCCCCTTAGCAGGCTCTTGATAAAATGGTCAACTTAGAAGCGGAAGCGCAGACCGGCTGTTGCGTTGCTGCTGGATAATTCGGTATTGTTGGAGCCTATTCCGCCCGCAGTCACCTGATACTCAGCATCAATGTAGGTATAACGATAATCTGCATAAAGGCTAACGGATGTGTCAAGAACGAGTTCCAGGCCGGCAATACCTTGGGCAGCAAAAAATGTCTCATCGTTACTTGTCGTGCCAGAGATATACGCCGCACCAACACCAACACCTAGGTAAGGCTTTAACAGCGTGCCTGTTGGGATATCATAATAACCGTTCAGCATCCCGGTGTGAATATCCACTGTTCTGTTCAATGTACTCACCAGTGTTCCGCTGCCATTGAAGGCTTTAGAATCGAAATCATAGGTGCGGTATGTATATTCAAGTCCACCACGGAAATCGCTTATAAAGCCCCCGATTTCACCGCGTCCTAAAATCTTCGCGTCGGAAGAAGTTGCGATTCTCCCACTGCTGTTGCTGGTTGATTCATCTTCGATGAAGGAGGCGCCGGTTCCAACGTCGATGTAAATGCCTTGAGTGTAAGTCGCAGGATCGCCGCGCTGACCTTTATAAATATTTTCGCCATCCATATAAACACCGGCTAGAGCAGTATTATTGGCTGAGAGAACAGCAAGTGCGATAGCTATGCTAAGATAAGAAATTTTCATAATAGGCGCTCCTATGAGGTAAACTTATATGGAATTTGTAAAAAGACTATTGAAGAAATCGCGTTATAAGTTTTGTGTTGCGCAAATGCAACAATAATCGGTTTAGTGACCGCCTAAATACGCGCTGCGTATTTCAGGATTCACCAGCAGCGCCGCGCTGTCGCCGGATAAAACAATGCGGCCTTTTTGCAAAACATAACCGCGCTGTGCGATTTTTAGCGCGGCTGATGCGTTTTGTTCAACCAGCAGCACCGCGAGCTTTTGGTGCAAACTCACGGCTGTGATAATCTCAAAAATCTGTTTGGCGATAAGCGGCGCGAGGCCGAGCGACGGCTCATCTAATAATAAAAGACGCGGCTTGCTCATCAGCGCCCGCGCAATCGCCAGCATCTGCTGTTCGCCGCCCGAGAGTGTGCCGCCCCGTTGTTCGAGCCGCTCACCAAGGCGTGGAAACAGCCCCAGCAGCCATTCCATATCCTGCTTGGTGGTCTTGCCGTTTGTAACCGTTGCGCCCAGCAGTAAATTCTCACGCACGGTCAGCCGGCCAAATATTCGCCGCCCCTCCGGCGCATGGGCAAGGCGCAGGCGGGCAATAGTGGGCGGATTCAGGCCAGTTATTGGCGTATCATCCAGCAGAATCCGGCCTTGTTGGGCTTTGACAACGCCGCTTATGGTAAGCAGCAATGTTGATTTCCCTGCGCCATTTGCGCCGATAAGCGTGACAATTTCGCCCTCGTTAACGGACAGGTTGATGTCCTCTAAAACAGTGTTGCGGCCATAGCCTGCGCGAAGGTTTTCGATTTTAAGCATTAATCGTCCGCTCCTAAATAGGCGCGAATCACATCGGGATTCTGGCGAATGTCTGCGGGCGTCCCTTCGGCAAGTTTACGGCCATACTCAAGCACGATAATGCGATCGGAAATGCCCATCACCACACTCATATCATGCTCAATCAGTAGCAAGGATACGCCGTGTTCCCGCGTGATACCCTCCAGTAAATGCATTAATTCCAGGGATTCCGACGGGTTAAGCCCGGCGGCTGGCTCATCCAGGCATAAAAAAATCGGCTCTGCCGCAAGAGCGCGGGCGATTTCCACTTTGCGCTGCTGGCCATACGACAGCGCCGCAACAGGGGTATCAGCCACATCCAATAAACCAAAATAATGCAACCAGCCGCGCGCGCGCTCCACGGCGGCGAGGTGCTCCCGCGTGCGCAGTCCCAAGAAATTTCCAAGAAAATCCAACCGCCGCCGCTGCTCCGCAAGAAGAACATTTTCAAGCGCAGTTAATGGTGCAAACAAGCGAATATTCTGAAACGTGCGCACAACCCGCGCGCGCCCGGCGATATCGGCGCGGCTGAGTGCGCTTAAAGTATAGCCATTACAAATTACATTGCCCGTTGTTGGCCGATAAAAGCCGGTGATGCAATTAAACAGTGTGGTTTTTCCCGCGCCATTACCGCCAATAACCGCGGTAATCTGCCCCGTCTGCGCCTCTAAGGACACATTATCAACGGCCAGCAAGCCGCCAAAACGCATACTAATGTTTTCAACGCGCAGCATGTTTAAGGCATCCTCGCCGTAACCGAGGGTGTGCGCAACCCGCCCAGCCCTTGCGGACGCAGCAGCATCACCACAACCAGTATCGCGCCAAAAAACACCATGCGGTAATCTTGTAAATCCCGCGCCAGTTCAGGAATCAACACCAGCACCAGCGCCGCCAGCATAATTCCCAGCGGCCTGCCGCCGCCAAGCACCGCAATCGCCAGAACCGTGATAGATTCCATAAAGCCAAAGCTTTCGGGGCTGACAAAACCCTGCTTTGCGGCAAAAAAACAGCCCATGATGCCGCCGATGGCCGCGGCCATGCTGTAGGCGGCGATTTTTAACCGCGCCACGTTTAGCCCCAAAGCCTGGCAGGCAATTTCATCCTCACGCACCGCCTCAAAAGCCCGCCCTAGGTTGCTTTTCGCAAGACGGCGATGCAGTAACACCAAAAGCCCGACAATCCCCAGGATAATAAAATAATAAAACATCAGCCGCTGTTCGCCGGAAAAATCCAACCTGGCAGCCTCATGAAACGAACGCAGCCCCTCACCCGGCGTGCGGGCAAAATCAAGCCCGAATAGCGTGGGGCGCGGCACATCACTGAGGCCATTCGCGCCGCCGGTAAGCCAATCCTCGTTGCGAATAAAAATATTGAGAATTTCCGCAAAGCCCAGCGTGCCGATGGCGAAATAATCGCCCTTTAAACGCAGCAATGGCGTGCCCACCAGCGCTGCAACGAATGCCGCCAGCAGCGCCGCCAGCGGCAAGCACAGCCAGAACGACACGCCATACACCGTGCCCAAGAGCGCATAACAATACGCGCCAATCGCGTAATACGCCGCATAGCCTAAATCGAGCAAACCCGTGCGCTGGATAACAATGCTAATCCCCAGCGCCAGGCCAACATAGAGCAGCCAGATACTGGCTAAATCCAACCCCGTGCGGTTGAGCAGCAGTGGCAACGCAACCAGCGCAAGCGGCGCAAAACGTAGCGCACTGCGCGCGCGCTCTATCATACCTTCTCAACTTCTGGCTTGCCGAACAGCCCTTGCGGGCGTAACAGCAACACCAATATCAACACGAAAAAGCCCAGCGCGTGTTTATAATCCGCGCCGATATAGCCCGCCCAGAAGGTTTCCGTCAGCCCCAGAATCAGCCCGCCCACAATCGCCCCCGGCAAGGAGCCAATCCCGCCCAAAACCGCCGCTGCAAAGGCCTTCATCCCCGCCAGATAACCCATGGTGAAATCAACAACGCCGTAATACAAAAGCACAAACGTACCCGCCACCGCCGCCAATGCCGCGCCAAGCATAAACGTGGCGCTGATAACCCTATTGACGTGAATACCCAAAAGTCCCGCCATCAGCGCATCTTGCTGCACGGCTCGCTGCTGGCGGCCAAACGATGTTTTATTAATCAGCAGCGTAAAAAGAACAAGCAGCAGCCCGCCCGCGCCGAGGATAAGCAGCTGTGTTGCGCTGATAACCAGCCCGGGGAAAAGCTCGTATTGCGTGGTTAAAAATTGCGCCAGCGCTTTGGGCTGTGAGCCTTGCCAAAGCTGCACCGCGTTTTGTAGAAAAATAGAGGCGCCGATAGCGGTTATAAATGGCGCCAGCTTTGCCGCGCCGCGCAGCGGACGATAACAGATGCGCTCGAGTGTAAAGCCAACGCCGCTGGTGATGATAATTGCCGCTGTAAACGTAAGCAATAAAACCAGTGCCGGGGAGAGACCAAAACCCAAAAATAATGTGACGGCCAGAAACGCAATGTAACCGCCAATCATAAAAATTTCACCATGGGCAAAGTTAATCAGCCCTAGGATGCTGAACACCATGGAATAGCCCAGCGCGATAAGGCCATAAATCGCGCCGAGGGTTAAACCGTTCAGCAATTGTTGGCTGAAATACACCAAAGCGGGCGCGTGCTCAAACATGACAGATTTGTTAAATCCCCATTGTCATCCGCATAAAACAGATACGGATAAAAACTGCAAGCAGAGATGATGGGGGCGATTTTTTCTCATGAGTTCGATTATTTTTGCCGGACGCTTTATTCCGCTGAATATCACATATACAGAAATTACGGCCTGCAAGGCGCGCTCTGCCTTATTTCTTCGCGAAAAATATCATCATACGCAGCAATTTTTGAAAGATAATCGCTTCTTTTAAAAGCTATATTCTTTGCCGAGATTATGTTGTAAGCCGCAGAAAACCAGGTGTTTTTTAAATGCATATAATGCTTGCATAGGACATTTGATTTGCTAAGAAGCGAGGATGAGTATTAATTTAAAACTCGCTGAAGCCTTGGAAATCTGGCGTGTTGCGCTGTCCGCATCCGTTCGTGATGAAGACGCCCCAGACCTGACAGCCAGGCAAATGGCCATTCTGCTCAATGTTTATAGTGGCACAGGTTCATACACAGTGCGTGGACTTGCAAGCGATCTGCGGGTTTCAAAGCCAGCGATAACGCGTGCGCTCGATAGACTACAAGACCTCGGCTATATCAAACGCCGCACCGATGAAGAAGACCGGCGCAGTATTATTGTTCAGCGCACTATCAAAGGCTCAGTCTATCTTTCCGATTTTGCTGAGCATGTTGTCTCGGCCTTGAAAAACCTCAACCCCGATTTGCTTAGCGACGCTGAGCTTCTAACTTTATAATGGAGAATACATCTATGTCCCCTGCACCCGCACAAGTTCTTGAAAAAGTCGCTGGCGAAAATCTTGAATACACGGTTAAGCGCGCTTCGGAAGTGAATTTCGACAGCTCTCTTGTTGTGCTGGCGGCAAGTCCTGGGCGCGGCAATGGCTTGTTTCTGGCAAAAGATGTGCCCGCTGATTGCGCGGTTATCTCCGGTATGGCGATTGAAATTGCGCCGGAAGAATACCCGCTTTTTGATGAATCCAACGCCTCGAACTATGCCTTTGAGCACCCGCGCGATGAAAAAGCCGCCCTGCTGGTTTTGGGTCTGCCAAGTTTTCTCAACCACAGCAAAACCCCCAATTGCCGCTATCATTGGGATTTTTATGAGGGCATCGGCTGGGTGCTCAGCATGATTTCCCTGCGCCCGCTGACCGCCGGAACGGAATTGACTTTTGATTACGAATGCAGCTGGTTTGACGTGGTTTAAAACACCGCACGACTAAAAATAAAAAAAGATTAAACCCACAAGGAGATACGCAGCCATGGAACCTGTACATCGACAATTTCCCAAACTCTTAGGCAAAACACTCTTGCCCCGCTTGGCGGTTATTTTGGGCGATCCGCAATTGCCGGATCCGTGCAAGCCGGGCGGGAAATTTGTACCGCAGGATTTGGATGACCTGAAGGCGCTGCGTACGGCCCTTGCAAGCCTGACGCAATATCAGATTACCTATCTGACGAACCATCAAACCCTGTGGGATGATTTGCGCCGTTTACAGCCTGATTTAGTGCTGAATTTCTGCGATAATGGTTTTCATAATCGCCCTGCGCAGGAGCTGCACGTTCCGGCGATGCTGGAAGTTCTTGGCCTTGCCTATACCGGCGCGCCGCCTTCAACTCTCGTGTTTTGCTATGATAAAGCCGCCGTATCCGCACATGCGCAGCGTCTTGGCGTCCCTACCCCGCATGAACAGCTTTTGCTGGCGGGCAAGCCCTATGATTTAACGGCGTGGTCAGTTTATCCCGCGTTTGTGAAATTGCGCGCTTCGGATAACTCCATCGGCCTTGATGAACAGGATTTGGTGATTGCCGAAACACCGGCAGAGCTGCAGCGCTGCGTTAACGCCAAGCGTCGCGCCTTTCCGCAGGCGGATTTGCTGGTACAGGAATTCCTGCCCGGTCTTGAATACCGCGCCCAAATTTTCGGCAATAAGGCCAGCGGCTTTATGTTCTCTCCGCCTGGCGTGTGGCGGCTTGGTGGTGATGATAAAGCGCGTTTCCTCAGCTATTCGTATAAGTTTGGCTTATTGCCTGATGATCGCGCCAGCCGCTATGCCGAAGCAACCCCGGCGGAAGCCTTGGCCGATCCGGCGCGCGCTGTTATCGAAGGCTATTGCCAGCAGCTGGTGGATACGCTGCGCTGTTTTGATTATGCGTCCGTTGAATTCCGCACGGCAGCTGATGGCACAATGAAACTCATGGAAGTTAACCCCAACACCAGTTGGGAATTGGGTTCGCTCTTGGGTGAAGAAGATGAAGCCGAAGGCTTCTTCTATGCTGATGCGCTGCAATTCATCTTGGAATCGGCGGAAATTCGCTATTTAGGCAATGCGGCGCATACGTTGAAGGTGGCTTAAAACGTGACAGTCACCCTGCGCGATGCGACCCACGCGGATGCAGAGCTTATTGCTGGCTATGAAGATGAGTTCTTTCCTGGGCTTGCTTTTGATGAGTGCCGCGTTTCGCTGAGTGACGATGTGGAATTCATGAATGTGTATGAATATCTGGATGACCCGGAAACGCGGATAGTGCTGGCGTCGATAGACGGGCAAAACGCGGGCTATGTGGTGGGTTGGCTGCATGATGGCTTAATTGAAACGCTGTCAATTGGCGTGCGCGAAGCCTTCCGGCGGCGGGGCTTGGCCGCGCAACTGCTGCGTACAATGGAAGATTGGGGACGCGAAAATGGTGCTCGAATTTCTGAGCTTGAATCCCATGCTTTGCAGCCCGCACCCTCAAAATTTTATCCCTCGCAAGGGTACAAACATGTGCGCACCGAGCCGGGGTATTATAAAGATGGCGGTGACGGTTGGATTTGGCAGAAGGACATAACTGTAACTCAAAAATTGGCTTCTGGAGGCCTAAAATCATGAATCGCTTTATACTCTTATTGTTACCCCTTATTCTTCTTGTTTCTGCTTGCGGAAAATACGAAAGCTATGACCGATCCTATTCTGAAGATGGCCTTGTAGAGGCCGTTTCAGAGTTTGATATTGCAACATTAGAAGATTATATGATGCTGTTTTTCGAATCAAAATCTGCACCGACTAAACGCGCTGCTTTAGAGGAAACTAAAAGTTTTCAAGTCATGAAGCAGTATCGTTATAGTATCTACATGGCGATGTATGATGAATTCATTTATGCGCAGGCTTGTAAGGGTATCGATCCTAATAGTATGAAAATACTAACTATATTCCCTGCTATTCAAACAGCTATGAAAAAGACACTCGCAAGTTACATCATTAACCCGTTAGAAAAAACCTATGATAAAAAAGCCGCGACACGAAAAATTGTTTGCGACCCTAAAAAAGGCGTAGCGTTAGAAAATGGAGAATTTTTGTCAGATCAACGTATTTGGTTAACAAAGATGGAACGTTTTAAAGCTGTCATTAATTTGAGCCGCCCGGCTTCTTAAAAACGATGGCGTAGGAACTCGAGTGCGCTATGGGGGGGCATGCACACTATACCGCTAAATACTTTTTCTATTGCCAACGACAAACCGTTCACCCTCATCGCCGGGCCCTGCGCGATGGAATCCGAACAGCACGCCATGGATATCTGCGGCGCGTTGGTTGAGCTGACGGCAAAGCTGAACATTCCGTTTATCTATAAAACCTCATTCGATAAAGCCAACCGCAGTAGCGCTAGCAGCCCGCGCGGCGTGGGGCTGGATGCGGCGCTCCGCGTGTTTACGGCGCTGAAGAAGCGTTTTGATAACGTCCCTATTGTGACCGATGTGCATGAGCGCGAGCACTGCGCGGCGGCGGCAACGGTTGTGGATGTGCTGCAAATTCCGGCGTTTTTATGCCGGCAAACGGATTTGCTGCTGGCGGCGGCGGCAACGGGGAAGATTGTGAACGTGAAAAAAGGCCAGTTTCTTGCGCCGTGGGATATGGTGAATATTGTTAAGAAGCTGGAAGAGGCGGGCAACCGGAATATTATGCTCACGGAACGCGGCGTTTCGTTTGGGTATAATACGCTGGTCAGCGATATGCGCGCCCTGCCGATTATGGCGAAAACAGGCTATCCGGTGATTTTTGATGCAACGCATTCGGTGCAGCAGCCGGGCGGCAATGGCACAACCAGTGGCGGTCAGCGTGAGTTTGTCCCGGTTTTGGCGCGGGCGGCATTGGCGATTGGCGTTGCCGGTGTGTTTATCGAAACCCATCAGGACCCGGATAAGGCGCCGTCCGATGGCCCCAACATGGTTAAGCTTAAGGACTTGCCGGCGCTGCTGGAGACCTTTATAGAATTCGACACCCTGGCAAAAAAACGGCCAGTTGTCGTTTGACTTTGATTGAGATTGAAAGAGTAACAGATATGGAAATCGCCTTTATTCATGGCCGGGAAATTATCGACAGCCGGGGGAACCCCACGGTTGAGGTGGATGTGGTGCTGGAAGACGGCTCTGAAGGCCGTGCGGCCGTACCATCGGGCGCATCAACCGGCTCACACGAAGCGTTAGAGCTGCGCGACGGTGATAAAAAACGCTACGGCGGCAAGGGCGTTTTGAAAGCTGTAAACGCCGTAAACGGGGAAATTTCTGATGTACTCACCGGTGTTCCGGCCATTGACCAGCTGGCGGTTGATAACATCCTGATAGACCTTGATGGCACGCCGAATAAAAAGCGTCTGGGCGCAAATGCGATTCTGGGTGTGAGTTTGGCCGTTGCCAAAGCCGCCGCCGAAGCGCACGGCATGCCGCTGTTTCGCTATCTCGGCGGGGCTTATGCCCGCGTTCTACCTGTGCCGATGATGAACATCATCAACGGCGGCGCGCATGCCGATAACCCAATTGATATTCAAGAATTCATGATTATGCCCGTGGGCGCAGAGACGTTTTCCGATGCGCTGCGCATGGGCGCGGAAGTGTTTCAGACGCTGAAGAAAAAATTGCATGATGCAGGCTTAAGCACGGCAGTGGGTGATGAGGGCGGTTTTGCGCCGAATCTATCGTCATCTGTTGAGGCGCTGGATTACATCATGGAAGCGATTGTTGCCGCAGGCTATAAGCCCGGGCGCGATATTTATCTGGCGCTTGATGCGGCGGCGACGGAGTTTTACAAAAACGGCAAGTATGTGTTGGCGGGGGAGAAGAAAACTCTCAGTTCCAGCCAGATGGTTGCCTATTATGAAAACCTCTGCAAAAAATACCCGATTATCTCGATTGAGGACGGCTGTTCCGAAGACGATTGGGACGGTTGGGCAGAGCTCACCAAACGCCTCGGCGACACGGTGCAACTCGTTGGTGATGATTTGTTTGTTACCAACAGTACGCGTCTGGCCGACGGCATTGCCGCAAAAACGGGCAACGCGATTCTGATTAAGGTGAACCAGATTGGCACGTTGTCGGAAACGATGGCGGCGATTGAGCTGGCGCACCGGAATGGCTACAAGGCTGTTATCTCCCACCGTTCGGGCGAGACCGAAGACACGACGATTGCTGACCTTGCCGTTGCGACAAACGCCGGGCAGATTAAAACCGGCTCGCTGTGCCGTTCTGACCGTTTGGCAAAATACAACCAACTGCTGCGGATTGAGGAAATGCTGGGTGATGCGGCGGTGTATGCCGGAACGTCGATTCTGCGCCAGCAACCCGCCCCCGCAACGCGCAAACGCGCCAAAGCCGCTTAAAACCACAAGGATTTTCAAAAATGCTCGCTCAAAAAGTTGAAGGCCGCAACCAGCCGCAACTGGATAGAAACATGGCGCTGGAAGCCGTGCGCGTTACCGAATGGGCGGCGCTGGCCTCTGCCCGTTGGATGGGGCGCGGCGATGAAAAGGCTGCGGATCATGCAGCGGTTGATGGGATGCGCAAAGCATTGAATAGCCTTGCGATTAGCGGCACTGTCGTGATTGGCGAAGGTGAACGCGACGAAGCGCCGATGCTCTATATCGGTGAGAAAGTTGGCGCCGGGGGACCGGAAGTTGATATT
>JAJTHO010000141.1 GCA_021297975.1 Alphaproteobacteria bacterium | reverse complement strand
TAATCAAAAATGTGATAAATGTCAAATAATTAGTCTTTTTCCCGCAGTATGGCTCAATAGCCCTATTGTGTCGCGGTGCGTGTTATGCCGCTTGACCTTATTTCCTACTAATCGCATATAGATAGTGTGACCCATGACAACGAGACCTTATCCCCCGCCGCCCGCCGCATTATCATTGTGGCAGCACTCGGCTATTTTGTTGATATTTTTGATCTGGTTCTCTTTGCTGTGGTGCGCACAACGTCTTTGCGGGAACTGGGTTTCAGCGGCGATGAGCTTACCTCTCAAGGTGTTTATTTATTAAATGCACAGATGCTGGGTTTGCTGGCGGGTGGGGTAATCTGGGGCATTTTGGGGGATAGGCGCGGGCGGCTGTCGGTGCTGTTTGGTTCGATATTTTTATACTCGCTGGCGAACGTGGCCAATGCGTTTGTGCACGATGTGCATTCATATGCGGCGCTGCGGTTTATTGGCGGGGTTGGCCTTGCGGGGGAGCTGGGCGGCGGCGTGACACTGGTTCTGGAGATGATGCCGCGCAAAAATCGCGGCATGGGCGCGGCGCTGATTGCGGGGTTTGGCCTTTTGGGTGCGGTTGCGGCGGCGATTGCCGGTGAGCTGATGCCGTGGCGGGAAGCCTATATTTTAGGCGGGGTGATGGGGTTTGCGCTGCTGGCACTGAGAATCGGTGTGCGGGAATCGGAATTATTCACGAAAGCAAAAGACAGCAGCGTTGTTCGCGGCGATTTCACCGCGCTGTTTCGCACCAAAGAGCGCGCTGTAAAATTTATCAGCGGCATTGTGGTGGGGATGCCGACATGGTTCACCATGGGGGTTTTGGGTGTTTTTTCCCCGGAGCTGGGTCGGGTTTTGGGGGTGCAGGGAGAAGTAAAATCCGGCACGTTTATTATGGTGTTTTACCTCGGCGCGGCGCTCGGCGATTTGGCGAGCGGCCTCTTGAGCCAGCGGCTGAAATCGCGGCGTAAGGCAATTTTTGTGTTCACCTTGATGTTGGGCGCGGCCAATGTGTTGTATTTTTGCCAAAGCGGCGCAAGTCTTTTTCAATTTTATGCCGTGTGCAGTTTGATGGGTTTTTGTGCTGGGTATTGGGTGCTGCTCGTTGTGAACGCGGGCGAGCAATTCGGCACAAATCTGCGCGCCACAACCACAACCGCCACGCCGAATTTCATTCGCGGTTCGGTGGTTCCCATGACGCTTCTTTTCGAAGTCTTGCGGCCAGAACTGGGCTTGATTTATGCCGCAGCAGGCGTAGGAGTAGTGGTCTATACGCTGGCACTGCTGGCATTACGGTATTTACCGGAAACGTTTGCGAAAGACCTTAACTATGTGGAACACGATCCGCGCTAGCTTTTTTCTGCTGTGGATGAGCGTGTTTTTTTCTCCCGCCGTTGCGGCGCCGGAACAGTCTTTTTTTCGTATTGCAACGGGGGCGGCCGAGGGCGTTTACTTTGAAACGGGCGGTGAACTGGCCAGCATCTTAAGCGTGCCGGCTGGATCGCGGCCTTGCGCGCAGGGGGGGCCTTGCGGGGTTCCGGGATTGCTGGTGGTGGCGCAAACAACCCAAGGCAGTGTTGAGAATATTCAGCTGCTCGCAAGCGGGCATGTTGAGGCGGCGCTGGTTCAGGCAGATTTAGCCGTTGCGGCGGTTAAAGGGCAGGCGCCGTTTATGGGCAAGCCGCTTTCCGGGGTGCGGCTGTTGATGCCGTTATACGCCGAGGCGGTGCATATCATTGTGCGGGCAGACAGCAAGATAACCAGTGTCAGACAGCTGCGCGGTAAGCGCGTTGCGGTGGGTGAGCCGTTATCGGGCACAGGTTTTTTAGCGCGGGCAGTACTGAACGCGGCGGGGTTAAAAAGTGGCCAATATACAGCCGATACCAGTCGTGCGCAGCCAGCATTAGCGGCTTTGAAAGCGGGAACACTAGATGCGGTGGTGATGGTGGGACGGGTGCCGTTTCCCCGTTTGACAGAGGCCGCAGACGCGGCGGCGCTGCGTTTTCTGGCTGTTGATGGTAAGGTGCGGCAACGGCTTGTGCAGAAGGCGGCAGCGTTACAGGCTTTTACATTGCCAGCAGGGAGCTATAGCGGGCAGGCAGCGGCGGTTGAGACGGTGGCCGTGCCCATGCTGTTTCTTGTGCGGGAGGATATTGCAGACGCGCAGGCGCAGGCGATAGCGCGGGTGCTCAATAGGCCAGAGAACTTGAAAAAATTAGCGGCAGAGGCGCCCGTAAGCGGTGCGGGCGTGCCGCTGCATAAGGGTTTGCTAGTGCCTTAAGGGTGGGCGCAGACTAATTATCTTGATCTAGTAGATGTAGTTGGTGATACTGGGGTGCCGCGTACTTGCAGTTCCCCGTCCTTACCCACCGCCAAGCCAGTAACGGTACTGTATTGCTGGCTAATCTGCTCACTAAGTTTCTTTACCGTCTCTTTATCGCAATTAAGGTCTGCTTTATGTAAGCAAAGGGCAAGCGTTTTTTCCAGTGGTTCCTTCGGAGGAACGGCGTGGGATGATTGATTCCAATCAGGCTTTTCTTTATGTACTATCTCTAAGGAGTGCGCCGGCGCATTTTCTTTTGGTTCGGCGCTGCTTACTGCCGCTGGCTTTGCTTGGCGCACAGGTGTTGCCGCTGCCGCTGGTTTTGGCGCTGTTGGTTTTTCGGCTGCCGTTTCAGACGCGCGGGTGCTTGCTTGTGCGGCCTTTCTGAAATCGCCGAATGCTAAGCCTGTATCAACCAAGCCATTTGTTGTTTTGACAAGAAGTGTTCTCTCAATACTCAGGGCTGTTTTCTTGATAGTTGACGTATCAATCCCTTGCTCCTCCAAGGCGGCTATCATCCGCTGTGCGGCAGCTTGGTTGATAAGGCCGCTTTGCTGAAGCGCCAAAGATAAATCTTGTTGCGCGGAGAACGTTGTTGCTAACAGTGCTATTGGCTTTCTGTTTTGTGTCTGCGGCGCGGGGGTTTGCTCTGCAGTAGTGGCTATTGGTTGCGCGGCAGCAGCGTTCGTCTGCTTTTCTGGGGGCTTTTGCGCCGGTGTTACGCTGTTTACTATCGTGGTAGTCCGCTTATTAAAACCGTTAATCCGCTCAGCATTAGCGGCAGCCTGCGCATTAAGAGCGTTAGTCTGTTGGTTTATAAGGTCTTGGAAAAATTGTTTCTCCTCACGGGTGCCGTAGTTAGTCACAGAGGCAAGGCCGCCTCCATTATTAATGTGCCACGTTACCAAGGCTCCAAACTTGCCCTCAGCAGCAGCCTCTTTCAGCGCGGCGATTTGTTGGTCATAACTAAGCGCTTGCTTAGGCTGCTGAACGATAGTTTGAGGGATTACTTGCTGGGGTTCGGGTGCCTGAACGATGGGCGCTTTAGCCGCCGCTGCACGCTCGGCTATTAATCGTTCCTTTTGATATACGGAGCTATTATAAATGTCGGCGCAATTCTGGGAAATAAATGCAGAGTTTTGGTAGGGGCTTTCTTTTATAACCGTCCACTGCGTGTTTCTTTTTGGATTGCTGCCGAAGCTGAGGAGATTTGGGGATTGGACTTGTGACGGTTGATTGAGCCATTCAAGCAGATCTAGCCTGAGGTCAGGAATGACACTCTCTCTGATTTCGTGTGGAGTTGTTGTATTAAACCAATATGGTTGCAGACCCTCGCCAACCGGTGTAGCTGCGTAGCAGCGCTCGACGCCCGTGACAACGGGCGTGCCAAGTATCAACCACGGCTTTTGGATCCGGTCTGGATCAATCTCTGGTGCTTTTTTTGCCTCGATAGGCACAGTAATACCAAGTTTGCCGCCAAGGTCACGGGCTTTAATGCTGTAAGAGGTGGCATCTGGCGCTTTATCGGGCGGTGGTGC
>JAJTHO010000080.1 GCA_021297975.1 Alphaproteobacteria bacterium | reverse complement strand
GGATAACAGCGTGGAATTGAATACTATAACCGGAATGACCTACACTTGCACCACACCACCTAACAAAAATGCAAAAACTATGGCGTGCGCACCATTAGATAGATTTGAAATTAGCAAAAGTGGGTATCTTGGCGGAGCCAGTCTATCTTTTGTCAAGCCCGACGGAAAAGGTGACCTCTCGTATGAATGGCCAATTTTTTTCAAATACAACAGATCCTGCGAAAAACCTATATTTTCAGCCAAGATACGCCCCGGCGAAGATTTTCTGGTAGGTCTTTCATCGGCTGAATACAGAGGCAATACCCTAGCAAGGGCATGCAATCTAAGATTAATTCGGAAAATACCACGCAGCAGTTTACAATAATACCCCTATCATCTTGCCTAGCTCTATGCCATTCCACGCCCACATCCTTACACTTTTCCCAGACATGTTCCCCGGCGCACTCGGCCATTCTCTTGCGGGAAAGGCTTTGGAAAAAGGGCTATGGCAGCTCAGCACGTATGATATCCGCGATTATGCCCTTGATAAGCACCGCACCGTTGACGACACGCCCTATGGCGGCGGCGCGGGGATGGTTTTAAAGCCAGATGTGGTGGCGGCGGCGCTGGATTCTGCCATTCCTGCCCTGCCCGCAAACGCGCATCGGGTGTATCTTAGCCCGCGCGGGAAGCGATTCAGCCAATCTCTGGCCGAAAGCTGGGCAAAAACAGACGGAATTTTATTGCTCTGTGGCCGCTACGAAGGGGTTGACCAGCGCGTTTTAGACGCGTATGAAATCAGGGAAGTAAGTTTGGGGGATTACATCCTCGCGGGCGGCGAATTGGCAGCAATGGTCGTGTGCGAAGCGGTAACCCGCCTTCTCCCTGGTGTTGTTGGTCAACCAGAAACCCATGCCGAAGAATCCTTCAGCGCGGGACTCCTGGAATATCCACACTACACCAAGCCACCAGAGTGGAATAATCGGCTCGTTCCGGATGTTCTGCGCGGCGGAAACCATGCGGCGATTGCTGCGTGGCGGCTTCGGGAAGCTCAAGAATTAACAAAACGGCGACGCCCGGATTTGTGGGAAAAATATTCCGCAAACTAAGGTTTCGACGAAAGACTATAAATTTTTAGGATACGCGCCATGAACTTGTTGCAAAAGCTGGAACTTGAACACCTTACGGAACTTTCCGCTGGTAAAAATTTCCCCGAATTCGCCCCCGGCGATACGGTTAAAGTCAACGTGAAAATCGTTGAAGGTGAGCGCGAGCGTATTCAGGCCTATGAAGGCGTTGTGGTTGCCCGTCGCAACAAAGGCATCAACAGCAGCTTTACCGTGCGTAAAATTTCCTACGGCGAAGGTGTGGAACGTGTGTTCCCGCTCTACAGCCCACGCGTTGATAGTGTTGAGTTGTTGCGTCGTGGCCGTGTTCGCCGCGCAAAATTGTATTACATGCGCGATCTGCGCGGTAAAAAAGCGCGTATTAAAGAGCGCACCACTGGCACGGGCTTTGGCGCGACAACTGAGGGCGGCGCGGCGTAATTTTTTCGCTTGCCTTCTATTTATCTGCAGTTAGAGACTATTCCATAACAATGGAGACGCTAACATGCGGATTCTCGCTACACTTTCAGTCATTGCTCTTATAGCACTTTCAAGCACAGCAAATGCTCAAACCACTTCCTGCGGAACAAAAGCAGATATCGAAGCAGCCTACGGCAAATGGGTGGCGGCATTAAGCAGCGGCAAACCAGAAAACATCAATGCGCTGTATGACGCACGCGCAACTATGCAGCCAACCTTGCTTGCTGATGCAAACACGCCTGCTGTGCGTGCCGATTATTTCCAAGGTTTAATGAAGAATCCAAATCTTAAAGCAACACCGCAGACAAACTCAGTGCTTATCTCTTGCCCCGTTGCCATCAGCACGGGTACATACACTTTTAGCTTTGGTGAAAAAGGCGCGGAAACTTCAATTCCAGCACGCTTTACTTTTGTTTATGAAAAAACCCCTCAGGGCTGGATGATTATCAATCATCACTCATCTAAACTGCCGAAATAATCTCTTGTTTGAAATTAAAGCACAAACCCCCTCTTGTTTAAAACAAGAGGGGGGTATTTTTTGCTAAGAATTCATAAAAATCCGTGTTGCGCGCGGCCTAACATAGACCACATCGCTTTTACGAATTGCTTGGGCTAGCACCGCATCTTGAGAAATTTCCGCCTGTAATAATAAGCCAGGATTACGCACCCTTTCTAACTCCAATTTCACGAGCGCACCCGCTGGATTGATATGCATAACTTTTGCTGCGATGGATTCGCCGCCAAATGTGTCTGTTTTTGAAACATCCATATCGTGCGGGCGCGCAAAAACTTTAACAATTTTTGCGCCTGCTGGCGCGTCTGTCTGCCGTTCGTAGTCAATCAGATTCAGGGCTGAACCCGCATTCTCCTGCCATCCGGTGAATTCATTATAGTTGCCTAGAAAATCATAGACGAATGCGTTTGCGGGATGGTGGTATACTTCTTCCGGCGTGCCGATCTGCTCTATACGGCCATTGCTCATCACGACAACACGGTCTGCAACCTCCATCGCTTCTTCCTGGTCGTGGGTGACAAAGACTGAAGTTAGGTGAATCTCATCATGAAGACGACGCAGCCAGCGGCGCAGCTCTTGACGGACTTTGGCATCGAGCGCGCCGAACGGTTCATCCAGCAGCAGCATTTTCGGCTCAACCGCAAGCGCCCGCGCGAGCGCAACGCGCTGCCGTTGCCCCCCGGAAAGCTGATGCGGATACCGGTCATGGAAATTTTCGAGATGCACCATTTTCAAAAGATTAAACACCCGCTCGCGAATCGCGGCTTTGCTGGGGCGAGTTTCTTTGGGGCGCACGGTGAGGCCAAAGGCGATATTGTCAAACACCGTCATATGACGAAACAGGGCATAGTGTTGGAAAACAAACCCAACGTTGCGCTCACCGGCGGGCTTATTATTCGCCGCCGCACCATACAGCAAAATCTCGCCCACATCCGCCGATTCCATCCCGGCGATAATGCGCAGCAACGTTGTTTTACCGGAGCCAGAGGGCCCCAGAAGCGCAACCAGCTCGCCGCTGTTAATGCTCAGCGATATATTATCCAGCGCCGCAAACGCGCCAAATTGCTTACCAATATTGCGTACTTCAATGCCCATGCTGTCCTCGTTCCTGACGTGAGACGATTTTTTTTGCAGCCAGCGTCACAAACCCTAACAGCAACAATAACGAGGCCACCGCAAACGCCGCTACAAAATTATACTCATTATAAAGTATCTCAACATACAGCGGAATTGTAGTGGTTTCGCCCTTAATATGCCCCGATACCACCGACACTGCGCCAAATTCGCCCATTGCCCGCGCATTGCACAGCAGCACACCGTATAGTAAACCCCACTTTATGTTGGGTAAGGTAACCCGCCGGAATGTCTGCCAGCCATTCGCACCCAAGAGCACCGCCGCTTCTTCCTGCTCAACCCCCTGCTCTTGCATGAGCGGAATCAGTTCGCGGGCGACAAAGGGAAAAGTCACAAATATGGTCGCCAAAACAAGACCCGGCACGGCAAATATAATCTGAATATCATGACGAATCAGCCAGTCCCCCATCATCGAATGCGCACCAAAAAGCAAAATATACACCAATCCCGAAATCACTGGCGACACGGAAAAGGGTAAATCTATCAGTGTTATAAGGAGCTGCTTGCCGCGAAATTCAAACTTCGCAATTGCCCAGCTGGCCGCCAGACCAAACACCACATTCAGCGGCACGGCAATGGCCGCAACGAGCAGCGTCAGTTTAAGCGCACTGATAACATCGGGTTGTGTTAATGCGTCCCGATACGCTCCCCATCCCTTGCTGAACGCCTCAATAATAACGATAACAATCGGCAATCCAACCAACGCCGCCAGAAAAAGAAATGTTAGCGTGATGAGCACAACGCGCAGCCATAACGGCTCCGTCAACTGCTTTTTCAACGATGCGTTCATGCGCGCATCCTTCGGGCTGACCAGCCCTGCAACACGTTTACCAGCAATAACAAAGCGAACGATGCCAGCAGCATGACGAGCGCAACAGCCGTTGCGCCTGCGTAATCATATTGTTCCAGCTTCGAGACAATGATAACCGGCACAATTTCCGAGACCATCGGCAAGTTTCCCGCTATGAAAATAACCGAGCCATACTCGCCAAGAGCGCGCGCTAGAGCCATCGTTACGCCTGTGATCCAAGCCGGAGCAACATGCGGCAGCAAAACGCGCCAGAATGTTTGAGCGCGCGTTGCCCCTAAACCTAGTGCCGCTTCTTCAATATCCTTATCCAGATCTTGCAGCACCGGCTGCAACGTCCTCACGACAAAAGGCAACGACACAAACGCCAAGACCACGACAATGCCGTAGGGGTTAAATGCGATTTGCAGCCCCATCATAGCGAGATATTTTCCTATCCAGCCATCCGGCGCATACAGCGCCGCCATCGCAATGCCCGCAACCGCCGTGGGCAAGGCAAAGGGTAAATCAATCAGCGTGTCGCACAGTTTTTTGCCAGCGAATTTATACCGCACCAGTACCCACGCAATTAAAAAGCCAAACACCGCGTTGATAAGCGCGGCGGCAAAAGCGGCAAGAAACGTGACGCGGTAAGACGCCATCACCCTCGGCGCGGACACGGCGGCAATGAATTCATCCGCGCTCAGTGTCGCCGAACGCACAAAAAGTCCTGCCAGTGGAATCAGCACGATAACAAGGAGATACAGGATAGTGAAGGCTAATGTTAGCCTAAAGCCGGGAAGAACCGTAGAGCTTGATTTCATAGGATTATATCATCCCAACTATAGAAAGCCCTCTCCATAAGGGAGAGGGTTCTACAACGGTCAGCCCGTTCATTATCCAGCCGATTTCATCGCCCGTTTGCGCTCATTCGGATCGAGATACCGTTTACGCAAACGAATGGATTTCGGGGTCACTTCGACCAGCTCATCATCCTGAATATAGGCGATAGCGGCCTCTAACGTATGAATACGCGGCGGGGTGAGACGGACTTGCTCATCCTTACCGGCTGCGCGGATGTTGGTCAGCTGTTTTGCACGCAAGGGGTTCACATCCAAATCATTATCCCGCGAATGTTCGCCGATAATCATGCCCATGTAGACTTTCTCGCCCGGTGTAACAAAGAGCGTGCCGCGCTCTTCTAGGGTTACCAGCGAATACGCCACCGTCTCACCCGAACCATTAGCAATCAGCACGCCGTTGCGCCGCCCGGCCAGTGCGCCTTTGTAGGGGCCATACTTGCTGAACAAGCGGTTCATCACGCCTGTGCCGCGGGTGATGGTGAGGAACTCACCATGAAAGCCGATCAAACCGCGCGATGGACATTGAAACACAAGGCGTGTTTTACCGCCTGATGCGGCGCGCATTTCCTGTAATTCAGCTTTGCGGAAGCTCATTTGCTCCATGAGTGTGCCGGAGTATTCCTCATCCACATCAATGATAACTTCTTCGTATGGCTCTGTCCGGGCGCCGCTTTCGTCTGTTTTAAACAGCACGCGAGGGCGGCTGATGGTCAGCTCAAAGCCTTCACGGCGCATGGTTTCAATCAACACGCCCAGCTGCAATTCGCCGCGTCCTGCCACTTCCAGGCTGTCTTTATCATCCGATTCAGTTACCTGAATCGCAATGTTGCCTTCTGATTCAGAGAACAGCCGATCGCTGATTTGCCGTGAGGTCAGGCGGTTGCCTTCTGTTCCGGCCAAAGGCGAGGTGTTGACCGAAAAGGTCATGGCCAATGTTGGCGGATCAATCGGCTGCGCTTTAAGCGGTGCGGCCAAGTCCATCGCGCCGATCGTGTTGGCAACGGTTGCCTTGGTAAGCCCGGCAATGGCGACGATATCGCCCGCTTCGGCTTCATCAACCGGTGTGCGGGTCAGACCGCGAAAGGCGAGAATCTTCGTCACACGTCCTTGCTCTAAAATCGTACCGTCGATGTCATAGACCTTTACCGGTTGGTTGGCCTTCACACGGCCGCTAGCAATACGGCCAGTCAGCACACGGCCTAAGAACGGATCAGCCTCAAGAATCGTTGCCAGAATCGCCAGCGGCGCTTCTTTATCAACCTTTGGCGCCGGAACATGGCGCAGAACCAATTCATACAGGGGGGTAAGGTCTTTGCGTTCCGCCGTCAGGCTTTCTGCTGCCCAGCCGCTTCGGCCAGAAGCATAGAGCATCGGGAAATCAAGCTGTTCTTCTGTTGCGTCCAAACTGGCGAACAAATCAAAAATCTGCTCGTGCACTTCATCGGGGCGGGCATCGGGACGGTCAATTTTATTAATAATAACGATGGGGCGGAGGCCAAGTTTCAAGGCTTTGCCCAGCACGAATTTTGTTTGCGGCAGCGCGCCTTCGGCGGCATCAACCAGCAGCACCACGCTATCCACCATGGAAAGTATGCGCTCCACCTCGCCGCCGAAATCGGCGTGTCCTGGGGTGTCGACAATGTTAATCCGCGTGTCTTTCCAAAGCACAGACGTGCATTTGGACATGATGGTAATCCCGCGCTCTTTTTCAAGATCGTTGCGATCCATGGCGCGGTCATCGACCTTCTGGTTGTCGCGGAAAGAGCCGCTTTGTTTGAGGAGTGCATCCACCAGGGTTGTTTTGCCGTGGTCAACGTGAGCTATAATTGCGATGTTGCGTAAGTTCATAATGCCAATTTGCTAAGGTGTTTTTGTTCTACTTGCAAGTGCTACGCGGGGACGCTACACAAATACTATGAGCGAGAGCACCTCTTTGAACAAGATTTCCGGCGGCATAGAGCGATTTTGGAAGCAATATCGCGTACTTATCATGAAAATGGGCATTGTTGTGATCGGCGTGCCGTTACTATTTATTGTGGGTTCAATTCTTTTCTCCGTCGCCAGCTTCCTTTTATCCCTGCTGTTATTTCTGCTGGTTGGCTTCTTTTTATTGGGCATGGCGATTATGCTGTGGAGTTATGTTGAAGAATATTTTGACAAAGAGCGTAATAGCCACACCATAGTATTAGATGGTGAAATTGTCGATTATCGCGATATCAGCGATAAAGACGTGAAATAATAAGGATGCGTTGTGGCTAAAAGCCGTTTTGGAGCTATCTCACTGCGGATGTATGTTAGTTATGGGCTCGCCTATGCAGTGCCTTTGCTGGTTCTACTTTTTTTAACGTTTGATCTTAAACGGGTTGAATATTTCAAATATTTCTTTCCCAAATTTGGCAATGATATCGATATTTTGTCTGCCATCACAATTGATCGAAATTATACAACGTGGGAAAATGGCCTACGCACATTTTACACGGTTCGCACCGTTGGGGCTTTTGAAGAGTTTAATAAGATTGATAAAGATTGGGAAAGCTTCATTTACGATCTAAATGCAGGCGCAAAAGAGCAAACATGGATAGATGCGCTGCGTGCGTCTGAGGATAAACGCAAACAAGTCCTTAAAATGCTGGATGACACAGCTCAGCCTGTTCTGGCTCTTCAAGAGGCAACGGATAAGATTTTTTTACCCTACAGTAAGCAAATTCTTGATAAGACTCTTGCGTTTAATGAAATGACTGCGGACATGACCGTGTCAGGAGCGGATGGCGGTGATGAACCTATAACTACAAAGACCTCTAAAAAGCGTGCACCGAGCAGCACAAGCAGCGCGCAAAAATCAGCAGCAACAGAGGTTTTAAAATTATTTAATACCTCTCTTAATCTTGTTATACGCTATGCTCTAACCGGCGAGCGGACTGCCATTGCCGATGCGCGACAAAGTTTTCTTCAACTAGAAAACGCGCTTAATGCCCTTCCTAATAGCGATCCACAGCTGGAAAAAGCTAAAAACGACATTCGCAGTCTTGTTGATAATTTCTACAAAGACTTTGATGCGCTCGATGCCAACCATAAGGCTGCTGCGAAAGCTGGGAGTGACTTTAACAGCACAGACATTCAAAATCTTGTTAAGGGCGTGAATCCTCTTCTTGGAACAGAATGGCGATCAACAGCTGAAGAAGCGGATAGCGCTTTTATTGAACGTTCGTTTAAGCGAATGAATTATTTTCTTATTATTGGGTTCGTTGTCCTATCGATCGGTCTTGTCTATAGTTTTGTCCACGTTTACACAAATTTCCAAAAACCGTTTTACACCATCCTGAGCTATCTCAGTCACGGCTTTATTAGCCGCAAACGCAGCCCCGTTCCCTGTCAGGAACGCACCGATGATATCGGCCTTTTAGCCCGCACGCTGAATGCCTTTTTAGAGCGAGCGCAGGGGCAGATTGATACACAACAAAATGCGGCTGAGTCTGCGCCGGAGAGCAATGATAAGCTGACCGTAACCACAGCAGACACACAAACACTGACTGATACAACTGCGCCCGCTATTGTTTATCAAATCGACCCCAGTGCACGCAGCTATATGCCGCGTATTGAAACATTACTCGCGCGCACGGCGGACTTGATTTCTAGTAGCGATCGAATGACGGACGCTGCCCGGCGCGCCGCCGAACGCGCTCAGGAAAGCGGCGTGCTCGCAGAAGAAACCCGCAAAGCAGTTCAGGAGGGCGCCGCGGCCTTGCAAGATTTAGTACCACAACTGGAAGCCTCTTCACAGCAAAGTATTTCTCTCGATGATTCATTGGGCATTGTAGAACGACATAGGTCAACGCTGAGCGTTAAAATACGTAGTAGTCAGATGACACTACATAAGCTCCGCGACAGTGCGCGGGCGCTCTACCAATTCGCGAACAATTTAGAACAAGAGGCTAATATACAGAAACTATCCGCGGAGAGACAGTCTCTCGGTTTTGAGAATAATGCCCAAACGCAACAAGCCGACGCGGCCGCTTTTTGTAAAAAAACCGCAGAGCAATTGATGGAAGCGTTAGAATATGTTGAACAAACGATTCTTGGCGCCCTCGCAACCCTTGACGAAGCGTATAAATTCGCCTCAAACGCAGAATCAAGCCTTATGGATGCGCAGGCGCAATCAACGCAGGTTCGGCAAAAGCAACTAACCAATCGTGATGCGCTATTACAACACTATTCGAAATTGCAAACAGCTGCTTTTCAGGCGGGTCGCTTGGCACTGTTACTGTTGGATGTCGCCAGTGATATCATGGGAACAGAGAAAAACGTCAGCGCTGTGAAGGCTTTGTCGATTGATATTAGCCAAACAGCCGATGATATTAAGAAGCGCGCCAGTATAGATTCGACTATCTAAGATTGTATCTTGTCTCTAAGTAGTTCTACTGGTTATGCTTTTACGGCCATGCATAGAGTTTTAAGATTATCTTTTTGGGTAATAATTAATATCTCAATCTCTATTTTTTCACGACTAAGTCTGATTATGAAATCATAATTTTGATGCGCGTTGATGGTATTTTGTCTTAACATTATAACAAAGTATTTAGCCATCGAAGTTGTTTAATCGCAACATCATGGTGCGTCAAATCTAGATGACCAGCGCCGTCAACCATAATGAACGTGGCTTGCTCGGCGCATTTTTCCGAAAGCGCAGCGCCCAGCTTATAAGGAACGATATAATCTTTCGTGCCGTGGGCAATAAACAGGGGAATGTCTGTTTGCTCGCACAGCGGTGTGGTCTTGAAATTTGTGCGAAGAAGCAAGCGCGTTAACACCGTGGGTATGCCGGTTGTTGCGCTGGCCGCATCGGCGAGAGAGGTATACGGCGCATCGAGTAGCACCGCGCGAGGCTGATGCTTTAGCGCCGCTGTCGCCGCTACGCCCGTGCCCATGGAATAGCCGTAATAAATACGCGGCAGCGCTGATGCGCTTTGCTGCGCGTCTAACCAATCGAGTGCGCACTCAACCCCCGCGTTAATGCTGGCCTCGCCGGGTGTGCCTTCATTTTCTTCATAGCCGGGATAGCTGAGCAGTAGCGTGCCGTAGCCTTCGGCAATAAAGGGCTGTACGGCGGCAAAACTCTGCCCCAATGACATGCCGTTGCCGGGAAAATACACGATGATAGCCTCTGCTTTACCGGGGGGATGAAACCACACGCGCTGTTTGCCGCCTGCGTCAACGCAGGAAAGCGTTTCCTCGGTAATCCCGCTGCTTGGCGCAGGCGATGGAGTATAGAGCACCTGCCACCGAGGAAACATCACATCGGTCTGCATATACGTTGCCATGCCTACAAACACAACAAACCAGCCGAACAGCACAAGGGCTGTCCAGCGGGCTATCACTAGAATGCGGCGTTTCAACGTTTTAGCGAACGAGGCGTGCGACAGTATCCGCGATACGGCGGCCAAAAAGCTGAGCCGTTTTTTTGTCGCCCAACGATGGGTTTTCTTCCGGTGCGCTGTTATCCGATTGGGTCATCAGGCCAAGATAGCTGCCCACGCGGTTTACATCACCCGGTTGTGCGCCGTGTTTGCTGCCGGGGGTTGATACAGTCATTAGGCCTTGGCTAATCCACAGCATGGAATGCTGGGCGGCGAAAACGGCGAGGTGTTGCAGGGTGAGCAGTTTATCGCCCGAAAGCCCGGCGGAGTTCGTAAACCCAGCGGCAAATTTATCTTTCCATGCCTGTTTCATCCATGCTGCGCCGGATGCGTCCATAAACGCTTTGAACGTGGCCGACACGCCGCCCATGTAGGTGGGGGAGCCGAAAACCAGCGCATCATAGGGAAGCAGGGTATCGAGTTTGTCTTTAACCTCGCCCGCCTTAAAAATATCCACGGTTACGGCGCTGTTTTCCCGTGCGCCTTTGGCGATTTCATCGGCAACAACCGCTGTGTGTCCATAACCGCTGTCATAAATAAGGGCAATTTTAGCCATAAGGCGCTCTCCTGATGTTATTTGGAGGCCGGGACCGGAATCGAACCGACGTACAAGGCTTTGCAGGCCTCTGCATGACCACTCTGCCACCCGGCCTGTGGTTTTGATGATATAGTGGGCTATAACCCTGTTGGTCAACCACAGATAACGGGTGACAGGCGGGAAAAGACATATTAGAGCCGTATTTATGGATACAAACTTAGCCCGTCACCTGATGGTTGAAGCGCAAGTGCGCACAAATAAAGTCATTGAGCCGCGCTTTCTGGATGTGCTGCGCAGCTTACCCCGTGAGCAGTTTATCCCCCATGATAAGGCGGCGCTGGCGTATGCAGATAATGCGGTTGAGATGGAAAAAGGGCGCTTTTTGCTCTCCCCCATGCTGCTGGCGCGGCTGATTGAATCGGC
>JAJTHO010000171.1 GCA_021297975.1 Alphaproteobacteria bacterium | reverse complement strand
CAAACCGGCCCCTTCATCATTGGGACAAACGCTTTGTTTGCTGAAAACGAAGGTCTGCAAAGCGTAACCCGCAACAATGAACTGAACCTCTACTCTGCTGGCGTAACCTACGTTGTTGCCCCAGGCCTCAGCACCTACGTAGAAGGCAGCTTCTTTGAGTACACCACTTCATCTAACGATGCTGGTACAGCAGTTGGTACTGCCCGTGATGATAACGATGGTACCGTTATCATTCTTGGTAGCAAACTCGAGTTCTAAGAATTTTTATTCTTTAGAATTTAATGACTTCGTTGAGGGCAACAGCTTGGCTGTTGCCCTTTTCGTTTTGCCGGCATAGGGTGCTTCAGTTTTAAGGAGCGTCTATGCCGCGCATTACTTGGGCGCACATCCGTGCCTCGATCGAACCTAGAGAACATAAACTCTTTCTTTTTCTGGGCGTTATTGTCCTTGGCGGGTTTTTAACGGGGTGCAGCAGCCTTCCCGAAGGGGAGCAAACTTTCCCGCAAGAGGACACCAAAGAATACCGCTATGGCAGGGTGAGCGGTGAAGATGGCGTCGTGCTCTTCGGCGGCAGCAAGAAAAATCGTGGCGGTGAAGGCGGCGGCGGTTCGGGAATTGGCGTTAATGCTTTTTTGTGGCGTGCGTCCTTGGATACGGTGAATTTCATGCCACTGGCCTCGGCGGATCCTTTTGGCGGGGTTATCTTAACGGATTGGTATTCCCCAAAGGAAACCCCAGAGGAGCGGTTTAAGATATCCGTCTTTATCCAAGACAAGCAACTGCGCGCCGATGGTTTGAAGGTTAGCGTATTCCGGCAGGTGCGTGAGGGTAACGAGTGGCGCGATGCCGCAACGGATGCCCAGACAGCCAGAAAAATGGAAGATGCGATTCTAACCCGCGCGCGGCAGCTGCGCATAGAATCAACCGGGGACGCCTCGTAAACTATGAGCGCCAGCAGCACAACATCCGAACGGCGCTACGCCGTCCGCGCGGCGGAAAATAAGTGGCGGGCGCGCTGGGAAGAGGCTGGGCTTTACAACGCCACAAAAGATGCAAAGAAGCCGTATTATATTCTAGAGATGTTTCCCTATCCATCGGGCAATATCCATATCGGCCATGTGCGCAACTATGGCATTGGCGACACGCTGGCGCGTTTTAAACGGGCACAGGGCTTTGATGTGCTGCACCCCATGGGTTGGGATGCATTTGGCCTGCCAGCCGAGAACGCGGCGATAAAAAACAAGGTGCACCCGGCGGCCTGGACAGAACAGAACATCGCCAGTATGCGCGCCCAGCTGCAAAGCATCGGCTTCTCGTATGACTGGTCGCGGGAAATCGCCACCTGCCGCCCCGACTATTACCAGCACGAACAGGCCATGTTTCTGGATTTTCTGGAAAAGGGGCTGGCGTATCGTAAAGAAGCCTCGGTCAATTGGGATCCAGTGGAAAACACGGTTCTGGCCAATGAACAGGTGATAGACGGGCGCGGATGGCGTTCGGGCGCTTTGGTTGAGCGGCGCAAGCTGTCGCAATGGTTCTTGAAGATTACCCATTATGCAGACGAGCTGCTCACGGGGCTGGATACACTAACCGGCTGGCCGGAAAAGGTGCGCACGATGCAGGCGCGCTGGCTGGGAAAATCCATGGGCGCGACGGTGCGTTTTGCCCTAAGCCACAGCGCTGAAACCCTAGACGTCTATACCACCCGCCCGGATACGCTGTTTGGCGCAAGTTTCCTCGCTATAGCCGCCGATCACCCGCTTGCCCAACAAGCCGCACAGCATGACCCCGCCATTGCCGGCTTTTGCGCTGAATGCCAACAAACCGGTACTTCCGAAGCTGTGCTGGAAACCATGGAAAAGAAAGGCATCAAAACGCCCTACAGTGTCCAGCATCCCTTTGATGCCGCTGTAACGCTGCCGGTGTATATCGCCAATTTTGTGCTGATGGATTATGGCAGCGGCGCACTGTTTGGCTGCCCGGCGCATGACCAGCGCGATTTAGATTTCGCCCGCGCGTATGGCCTGCCCGTAACCCCGGTGGTGTTGCCAAGCGGTGCAGACGCCGCAAGCTTTGCCATTCAAGACACCGCCTATACGGATGACGGCACGCTGTATAACTCCGCTTTCCTCAATGGACTTAGCGTTATAGAGGCAAAAAAAGCCGCTATTGCCCAATTAGAAGAACAGCACTCCGGCACGGGTAAAACCACCTGGCGCATTCGTGATTGGGGCGTTTCGCGCCAACGCTACTGGGGCTGCCCGATTCCGGTGATTCATTGCGATAGTTGCGGCGTGGTGCCAGTTCCGCGCGCGGAACTCCCCGTCACATTGCCCGCTGATGTCGATTTCAGCCAGCCGGGCAACCCGCTGGCGCGCCACCCCAACTGGGCAGATGTGCCGTGCCCCACCTGCGGTAAACCCGCCAAACGCGAAACCGATACCTTTGACACCTTTTTTGAATCCAGCTGGTATTTTGGCCGTTTTCTCGCCCCAAATGATGACAAACAGCCGTTCACCAAGGAGCAAGCCGCTGAATGGCTGCCAGTAAAGCATTACATTGGCGGCGTAGAGCACGCGGTGCTGCATTTGCTGTATGCACGGTTTTTCACCAAGGCGCTGCGCGATTGCGGCTATTGGAATCTTAATGAGCCGTTTGAACGGCTGCTCACCCAAGGCATGGTCTGCCATGCAACCTATAAAAGCGCGGCGGGGGAATGGCTCTTCCCATCCGAGACAACGCGTCAGGATAAACAGACTGTCGAGATTAAAACCGGCGCGCCGGTTATGGTGGGACGCTCTGAAAAAATGAGCAAAAGCCTTAAGAATGTCGTCGATCCGGCCTACATTCTTGATACCTACGGCGCGGATACGGCGCGGCTGTTTATGCTGTCCGATAGCCCGCCCGAGCGGGATATTGAATGGACGGAAGAGGGGATAGACGGCGCGTGGCGCTATGTAAACCGTGTTTGGCGTCTGGTGATGAACGCGATTCCAGATCTGGCGCCGCTCGGCACCCCGCCCACAGCAGACGCACTCGCCCAGCATGAGGCGCTGTATCGCCTCGCCCATGAAACAATCGCAGGTGTTACGGAAGATTTCGAGGCGGCGGCGCTGAACCGGGCGATTGCGCGCCTCCGCACCTATTCCAACGCGCTCGAAGATGCCGGCGCGGCGCTGGATCCCTCTCTGCGCCGCTGGTGTGTCGAGACCTACACCCGCCTGATTGCGCCTTTAATGCCGCATCTGGCCGAGGAACTCTGGGAAGCTTTAGGACATCAGGGCTTTATTGAGGCCGCGGGCTGGCCGGCCTTTGATCCCGCGCGTTTGGTTAAAACGCGGGCAACCCTCGCTGTGCAAGTAAATGGGAAACTGCGCGGCACGCTGGATGTAGAGCTAACGACCCCAAAAGAAGAGTTAGAGGCCTTAGCTTTAGCCCTGCCGAATGTGATCAAAGCTCTCGAAGGGCGTACGCATAAAAAAATCATCATCATACCGGGAAAGATTATCAATGTGGTGGGCTAGATTTCTTGTATTAAGCGCGATGCTATCCGGCTGCGGTTTTCAACCCATGTACGCGCCATCAACGGCGCAAAACGCCGCGCCGCTACCCAGTCTAACCGTAAGCACCATTGCCGATCGTTCCGGGCAAATCCTGCGTGAGGCGCTGGAACAGCGTCTAGGGCGCAGCCAAAGCGGTGATTACCGCTTGGACGTAACCTTGGAAGAAAACCTGCAATATTTAGGGATTCAAAAAGATTCAACCACAAGCTATGTCCGCCTTAGTCTGATTGCCACTTACCGCGTGGTGGATCAGAAAACCAATAAAACCGTCTATAAAGACCAAGCACGCAGCCAAAGCGGCTATACGGTTGTAATAAGCGACTACGGCAACCTTGTTGCCGAACAGGATGCTCGCGAAAAAACCCTACAAGAGTTGGCGGTTATCATCGATCAAACCGTCCGCTTGCAATTACCCAAACTCGCTGCGGCGCGCCCTTGAAGGGTAACGCTCAAGACGCCGATAAACTCTGCGCCGCGCCGCCGCCAAACTGGCGTGCGGTGTTGCTGTTTGGGCATGAGCCGGGGCTGATAAAAGAACGCGGCGCGGCGCTTATCAAGGCGTGGACGGGCGGGGATGCGTTATCCCTCGTAGAATTACCCCTCGCACGCCTAAAAGATGACCCCGGTTTACTGGGGTATGAGCTGCACGCGGTGTCGCTGATGGGGGGCGAGCGTCTCGTGCTGATTCCCGATGCGGGGGACAGTCTAACAAAAATGTTGAAAGAGCAACTGGCGGATTTCCCCCAAACCTCAGCGCGGCTTTTGGTGTATGGACAGGGGCTGACCAGTAAATCCAGCCTGAAAACGCTGTTTGAGGCGGGCGACAACAGCTTTGTTGCTTTTGCCTGTTATGCCGATGAGGCCGGGCAGTCCGCGCGCCTTGTGCGGGAAACGTTAACCGCAGCGGGCGTAAGCGCCCCGCCGCCCGTTTTAGAGGCGCTCGCGCTCAGCCTCAGCGGTGACCGCCTGCTGCTCCGCCGCGCACTGGAAAAACTGCTGCTCTATATCCATCCAGCGGAAACCGTGACGCTGGCGGACATTGCCGCTGTGTTGCCAGAGGCGGCGCTGGACGCGGAAGAAGAGGAGATGCTGCGCTGGCTCGATGGCGATGCGCTCGCGGCGGTTGAGGTTGCCAGTGTGAAGCAGGCGGATTTAATAGGCCGCGTGCGACTTGTGTTGCGGCTTATCCTGCGGCTTTATACGGCGCGGGCGCATATGGATGCGGGTCTACCGGCCAAGCAAGCCCTGTTTAAATTAACCCCGCCAGTATTTTTTAAAAGCGAGGCGCTATACCTGCGCGTGCTTCAAGTTGTTACAACCCAAGGGTTAGAGCGCTGGATAGCGCGTCTGCTCGATGTAGAGCGGCTCGCAAAACGGGATGGCGGTCTCGCGCTGCGCCGCTGGCAACGTCTCGTCGCGCCTTAGCTGATGGAATCAGGTTTGCAACACCCGCTGCGTTGTTCCTTCTAACACAACAGCGGTTAGTGTTCCCGTTGCATACGCCCCGGTATCAACACCAATGCGGTTGTGCTTAAATTCCGGCGTGCGGCTGATGGTGTGGCCATGCACCACAATTTTACCGAAATTCTTTGACGAGCGCAGGAAATCATCGCGAATCCATAGTAAATCAGCGTGATGCTGCTCATCCAACCGCAGCAGGGGGTTAACGCCCGCGTGGGCAAAAAAATAATCCCCAGACTCATAGTGCAGCGGCAGGCGCTGCAAGAATTCAAGATGGCTTGCCGGCAATAACCCGCGCAGCTGTTCTTGTAAGGATTGCAGCACAGTTGGCGTTGCGCCTTGAAAATCATACAGCGGCACACCGTAACTATACAACGTAGCCTGTCCGCCATACATCAACCATTCCCGGCCAATGGCATAATCAAGCAGGAAATTCAGCATCGCGTCTTCGTGGTTGCCTTTCAAGAAAATCGGCTTCACCGCTGGGAACGTTTCTTTGAAGTGTATAAGCCGATCTATAACTTTTTGGCTATCCGCGCCGCGATCGATATAATCGCCCAAATAAATGATTTCGGCCTTTTGGGGCGGATTATCCCGTAAGTCGGTGGCAATTAACGCGTGCAGCGCGCCTAACAAAT
>JAJTHO010000047.1 GCA_021297975.1 Alphaproteobacteria bacterium | reverse complement strand
TTTCCATGTCCCGCCGCTGTGAGCTGACCGGTAAAGGTGTTTTATCCGGTAACAACGTATCCCACGCCAACAACAAAACCCGCCGTCGGTTTCTGCCGAATTTGCAGCCGGTAACGCTGTTATCCGATAAACTGCAACGCGGTTTTCGTTTCCGCGCCACCAACTATGGTGTGCGCTGTGTGGAACACGCAGGCGGTTTGGATGCGTTTTTGTTGAAGACCCCAGATCGGGATTTGCCGGTTGAGGCATTGAGCGTGAAGCGTGCGCTGCTGTCTGCTGTTGCGGCGTAAAGCTCGGTGTTTGCCGAATTTGTAGCGTTTTTAAACACTCTGCCGCCTTCCTTGTTGTTGGTTGTGGAGATGGCGCTGTGTTATTCCAGTCTGCTGCTGATGCTGCGTTTTTTTGGCGCGAACGGGCTTTATGCCTATATCGGTATTGCGGTGATTGCGGCGAACACACAGGTTGTGAAAGCGGTGCAGTTTCCGTTTTATAGCGATGCGGTGCCGCTGGGCACGATTGTCTATGCTTCAATTTATCTCGCAACAGATATTCTAAACGAATGGTATGGCCGGGCGGCAGCGCAAAAGGCGGTGTTTTTGGGTTTTGCCGGGTATTTGATTTTCACCGTCTTTATTGTTTTGGCGCTAGGCTATAGCCCGTTGACCCCGGAACAGGCGGGCGAAGGCATGGCATGGAACTTGCCGAATCATGACCACCTCATGGCGATTTTTCTGCCCGCGCCGGCTATTCTTGTTGCCAGCATGGCCGCCTATCTCATCAGCCAGACAAACGATGTGTATATGTATGCCTGGCTGCGTAAGAAAACCGCCGGTAAGCAGCTTTGGCTGCGTAACAATGCCTCTTCGTTGGTATCAAACTTTATCGATAACGCGGTGTTCTCGATCATCGCGTGGAACATTCTCTCGCCGAATCCGGTGACATGGGACGCGATGTTCTTTACCTACATCCTTGGCACGTATCTGCTGCGCGTTGTGATTAGCATGTGCGACACGCCGTTTCTGTATCTGGCGGGGCGCTGCCGTCCTCAAGCCGAAGGGGTTAAAGGCGCAGCCGCCATCCCCGCATGAGCGGTTTTTCCTTCGAAATCTTAAGCCAAGACCCCGGCAGCCGCGCCCGTACTGGCCGCTTGACCACGCCCCACGGCACGGTGAACACTCCGGCGTTCATCTTTTGCGCAACCAAAGCGGCAACGCGGGTGGCAACGGCGCAGCAGCTGCGCGATTTGGGCACGGAAATTATTCTGTCGAACACCTATCATTTGATGCTGCAACCCGGCTCGGAACACGTTGAAAAGCGAGGCGGTTTGCAGGAATTCACCGGCTGGCGCGCGCCGATGTTAACCGATTCGGGCGGCTTTCAGATTTTCTCCCTTGGGCATGGCCTGGTGGCCGATGAAATCAAGGGGCGCGGGGCGCGTAGCAACAACAAGACGTTGCAAAAAATCACCGAAGAAGGCGCGACGTTTAAAAGTTATCGCGACGGCAGCACGCACACCTTAACGCCGGAAAAGGCGATTACCGTGCAGCAGCAGCTGGGCGCGGATTTGATTTTGGTGCTTGATGAATGCACGCCGTTTCATGTGGATAAGGCGTATACGGAAAAATCCATGCAGCTGTCGCACCGCTGGGCGCTGCGGAGTCTCAAGCAGTTTCAGGCAACCGATACGGGCAAGCAGGCGCTGTATGGCATTGTGCAGGGCGGGGTGTATGAAGACCTTCGGGCGGAGGCCGGTGCGTTTATCGCCAGCCAGCCGTTTTTCGGCCAAGCGGTGGGCGGCTCCCTCGGCGCGGATGCGCCGCAGATGGACGCGGTGGTCGGTTATGCCATGAAGAATCTTGACATGAAGAAACCGACGCATCTTCTTGGAATTGGAGGGATTCGTGATATTTGGACGCAGGTTGCTTTTGGGATTGACAGCTTTGATTGCGTGCACCCAACGCGCTTAGCGCGGCACGGCGGGGCGCTGTATTACAACAAGCGCGAGCGGCTGAATTTGCGCAACGCCCGTTATGCACATGATGACCGCCCGCTGATTGAGGGCGACGGCTGCCCGACGTGTCAGCAGCACAGCCGGGCGTATCTGCACCATCTGGTTCGAGCCGGAGAACCGCTGGGCTATTTACTGCTGGCGCTGCATAACATAGCCTTTATGAATAAGCTCATGCGCGATGTGCGTGCGGCGATTGAGAGCGGCCAGTTTGCGGCGCACCAACGTGCGGCGCTCTTGAGGTTAGAGGATGACACGGATGATTAAAATGCCAACGTGGGCATGCTTAAAGAGCGGCAGTTTTTTATCAAAAAAGGTTTTTTATTTCGCCGCTATACCTCTTATGATTATGTTTATAATCAGTTTTTCCATGTTTCTTCGAGGTGACAATCAGAGCCATGAAGAATCTATAAAACAGCAGCTATACGGAACAGATTTCTTAGCATTTTATTCTGCGGGGATGCTTTCAAAAGAGGGAACACCAAATGAGGCTTATGATAAAACAGAAATACTTCCAGTACAGAATGCTCTAACACAATTTGATAGAGTCGAGCCACTTCCGTTCGTACACCCGCCTATTTTTTTAATATTAATGCAATTTATTGTTGATTTTTCATATGCTCAAGCTTGGTTTTTATTTCAGTCTATTACGTTGTTAGCGAGTCTATATGTGCTCTATTGCATACATTCTGACCAAAAAATCGTTCTGGCTACTTTTACATTTTTTCCTACGTTTGCTAATCTGGCGATTGGACAGACCGCCTTCCTTACCACCGCTCTTATGGGTGGGGTATTAATCAATATACAAAAAAACAAGTATTTGGCCGGATTCTTCTTAGGTCTATTAACCTATAAGCCGCAGTTCGGCATTTTAATTCCGCTTGCATTAATAGTGGGTAAGGAATGGAAGGTCTTTGCAAGTGCAAGCTTAACAGCATTGTTACTTATCTTAATGGTTCATTTCCATTATGGAAGTAGTTCCATTTGGATTTCTTTTTTTAATGCTTTGGAAGCACAAACGCAAATCTTGCACCGAGATAATGCTATGTTTCCGCTCAGTGCTTTTTTGACCATGCGTGGATGGGGGTTTTCTATAGGCACTGCCTATACGGTGCATACTATGCTGCAAGTGCTTTTAGTTTGCTTCATATTATACCTTTGGCGAGACAAAGGCACTATAGCGTATCCCATCAAGGCAGCAGGGCTTGTTTTAGCGGCCATGCTGTTTACCCCTTATCTGTTAGCCTATGATTTATTCTTGTTGATGATACCGCTCGCGTATCTTGCGAAATTTGCCGCTGATTATGGCTGGCAGCCGTATCAAAAAATCCTTATGGCCGGAATATGGGGAGCGCTTTTGTTTGAGGCACCCATGCGTGATTCAACTGTGCTGACAGTGGGAAGTGCGGTACTTGTTGCGCTGATGATGTATGTTGCATACTTAGCCAGACAATCAGTATTGATTGCTAAATGAAAAGATACCAACAATGCCTGAAGTAAAAGTTCCCGATGCCCCGAAAGGCTCTGTAAAGGCCTTGCGCGGCGTGGGGCGTTGGTTTCGCCCGTATCGCCGGGCACTGAGTATTGCGCTGCTCGCGCTTGCGGTTGCGGCGGCAACGGTCTTGGCGCTGGGGCAAGGTCTGCGGGTTGTGGTGGATGAGGGGATTGCGGCGGGGAATGAGGCGCTTTTATATTCGGGGATTCAGTATTTTGTGGGCGCAGCGCTGCTGCTGGCTTTGGCCAGCTATACCCGCTCACGGCTGATTAGCAATGTGGGGGACAGCGTTGCGGCGCGGATACGCCGGGATTTGTTGGAACACTGGCTGCGGCTTGACCCGCATTTTCATGAGCGGCACACCAGCGGCGATTTAATCGCCCGGCTGTCGGCGGATACGGCGGTGCTGCAACTGGTATTGACCGGGGCGCTGCCGGTTGCGGTGCGGAATATTTTAACGGCAGTGGGCGGCACGGCGCTGATGGTTTGGGCGAGCCCGCATCTTGCGGTATTGGTGTTGTTATCCCTGCCACTGGTGCTGGTGCCGCCGCTTTTATTTGGCCGCAAGGTGCGGCAGCTCAGCCGCACGGTGCAGGATCAGGGCGGTAAGGCGCTGGGCGCGGCGCAGCAGGCGCTCCAAGCCGTGCGCACGGTGCAGGCCTATACGGCTGAGCCGAATATTTCGGCGGAATTAGAACGCGCCGAAACGCACGCGCTCCGCATCGCGCATCAGCGCAATCGCCAGCGGGCATTGCTGGCCGGTTTGGTGATTGCGATTGTGTTTTTATCCTTAGGCGGGGTGTTGTGGTATGGCGGGCTGGAGGTTTTGCACGGCACTATAACAGCGGGAACGTTGACAGCGTTTTTGTTTTACGCGCTGGTTGTGGCCGGGGCGATTGGGGCGCTGTCCGAGGTTATCGGCGATTTGCAAAAGGCGGGCGGCGCGGCAGAGCGGCTGGTTGCGAGTCTTGCAACCCGCAGCCAGCTGCCGGTATTACTGCCGCTTGCGGATAAACACAGCTTTCGCGGCGGGATACAGTTTGATGAGGTGCGGTTTTGCTATCCGCTGGCGCCGGACGTTGTGGCACTTAAAGACATTCGCCTTGACATAACCCCGGGTGAGACGATTGCGGTGGTTGGTACATCGGGCGCGGGGAAAAGCACGCTGTTTCAATTGATGCTGCGCTTTTATGATCCTGAAAGCGGCGTTGTGCGCCTTGACGGCGTTGATATTCGCCATATCCCGCTGCGCACCCTGCGCCAGCAGATTGCCTGGGTGGCGCAGGAGCCGGTGCTGTTTGATGCAACGCTGCGGGCGAACGTTGTGTTTGGCTTTGACGGAACGGTACCCGATGCGGCGGTGTGGACGGCCTTAGAACAAGCAGCGGCGGCACCCTTTGTGCGCGCCTTGCCGGAAGGCCTCGATACGCCGCTTGGTGAGCGCGGCATTCGCCTGTCGGTAGGGCAGAAGCAGCGGCTTGCGCTTGCCCGGGCGCTGCTGCGCAGTCCAAAAATCTTGCTGCTGGATGAATTTACCGCGAGTCTTGATGCGCTGGCGGAGGATGACATTATTAAGGCGCTGGAGCCGCTGCGCGGGAAAACAACAATAATCCTAAGTGCACACCGTATGGCAACGGTGCGGATGGCAGAGCGGATCATTGTGCTGCAAGGGGGTGTGATTGAGGCCTCGGGCAGCCACGAGGCGCTTTTGGTGTCATCGCCGCTGTATCAACAGTTAACAAACCTGCAGGCGAACGCGGACAATAAACACACTATACCAAAGGCAATCGGTTCGCTATAGAGCGATTCCATGCAACAATTCTACACCCATGATCTAAGCCGTGCGTTCGATAAACCCACGCTTGCCGCAAAGAAAGACAGCCTGAACGCGTCTGTCCAGCAGGCGGTACAACGTCTGCGTGGTGAGGTAAGCAAGAGCGCTTTGCCCGCGCTGCATATCACCGGCGAGAGTCAGGATATGGCGAGTATTGAGGCGGCAGCCGCCTTTTTTCGGGGTTTTCGCACCGTGTATATTATGGGTACGGGCGGCTCGTCGCTGGGCGGGCAGATGCTGGCGCATATGGGGCGCGGCGCGTATGGTGCGCAAAGCCCGGCGCTGGTGTTTCTTGATAATATTGACCCACACAGCTGGGAGCAGCTGTTATCGGGCTTAGACTGGCCGCAGGCAGGGTTTTTGTTTATTTCCAAATCAGGCGGTACAGCGGAAACACTGGCGCAATTCCTCGCCCTGCAAGCGGCGGCACCCACAGGATACCGCTTTGCATCGCACAGCAGGATAATCACGGAAAACACCGATAATCCCCTGCGTGCGCAGGCGCAAAATCTGGGTATTGAGACGATTGAGCACAATCCGGGTATTGGCGGCCGCTATGCGGTTTTTTCTGCAGTGGGCTTGATTCCGGCGGCATTGGCGGGTCTTGATATTCGGGCATTACGCCGCGGCGCCAAGGCGGCGTTGGCGCTCAGCCTGAAGGATGGGGCGTCTTACGCCTCTGACGGGGCGTTGCTGAATCTGGCCGCTATCAAATCGGGGCTGAACGGCACGGTCATGATGCCGTATGTGGACAGACTGTATTATCTGTCGTTCTGGTTTCGCCAGCTTTGGGCAGAAAGCATTGGAAAACAAGGACTTGGCTCAACGCCGATTAACGCGCAAGGAACAGTTGACCAGCACAGCCAGCTGCAGCTCTATTGCGCGGGCCCGGATGATAAGCTGTTCACCGTTATCACCAGCGCGGCGGCAGGGCTTGGATCGCGTATTGGGGGCAGCACGGATGCGCGGCTTGAGTATTTGCAGGGTCATACCCTTGGTGATTTGCTAGCCGCAGAGCAGCAAGCCACCATCGACAGCCTAGCCAGCCACGGCAGGGCGGTGCGGCACATCCACATACCGGCGTTTAATGCGGAATCCTTAGGCGCGCTCTTGATGCAATTTGTGCTGGAAACAATTTTGGTGTGTTATGTACTTGATGTGGATCCGTTTGATCAGCCCGCGGTTGAAGACGGAAAACACCGCGCACGCGAGTATTTAAAGGCCTTAAGAAGCCGTTAACTCCTTTCTGTTAACCTTTATTAATGAGTACTCTCTCGCCAAAACGGGCTGAAGAGCTGTTGGTACTGGCTGCGAATCCGAATCCAGCGAGTCGCACGGCGCTGTTTAAAGATCTTTCGGGTACGATGCTGGGCACGCGTACGGCGCTCTCTCAGGCTGAAGCAGCGCTTATGACCAGCATCCTGCAAAAACTGGTTAGCAATATTGCCGAAGAAGTGCGTATGGATTTGGCTAGTAGTGTAGCGGCCAATACCAATGCTGCACCAGAATTAGTGCATCTTATCATAAATGATAAAATTGATATTGCGAAAATAATACTCAACAGCAATACATTCGTGCCAGATGCTGATTTGATAGAGGTTATTCACCACAAAAGCACGGCGCATCAATTGGCGATTGCGTTACGGCGCAACATCAGCATGGACGTATCCGATGCGCTCGTTGATACCGGCAACAGCGAGGTTATCGCTACACTGTTGAACAACAAAACCGCCGCTATACGCGAAGCAACACGGGACTTTCTTATCGATCAGGCAAAAAGTCTAGATGTGTATCAGCGCCCCATGGTGCGCCGTGATGATTTAACAGCAAAGCAGATGCTGACGCTCTATGGCTGTATCGCCGATACACTGAAGCAGGAGTTAATAACCCGCTATTGCGAAACGTATCCTGAACTCGTTGAAAAATTGAAAATGGCGCCGATTAAACCGCTAAAAAAAGCCCAGGAGACCAGTGAAAGCGCCGGTAATCTGACCAATGCAGAGCGCGTTGCGCTGACCTTACAAAAAGAAGGCCAGCTAACCCATGATTTACTGTTGAAAGTACTGCAATCTGGTGAATATATGCTCTTCGAAGCATTTTATGCGCAGCTTGCACAGCTACCACTAGAGAAAATGCGCCAGATACTGTTAAACGATCAAAGCGATTTATTAGCTATATCAGCTAAGGCAATTCGCTTAAGCGGGGTGCAGTTTATCGAGATGAACAGCCTATTACAGCAACGCAAAAATCCCAAAAAACGACTTAACAGCGATGAGCAGTATAGAATGCTGCGTTATTTTGAAAGTTTAAACAATCACTCTGCTGTAAGCACCTTATTGCATTGGAAAAATCAAGATGGAGCGGATGCATGAATTTCCTCCGCACCATGATGGCCGATATGCAGCCGCCACCGGCATTGCTTGCATGGTTAAAGCAGGCAGAACCCGTTTTATCAAACATCAGTTGTTTTGCGATATTGGATAACAGCGGCACAATCGTCTTTCGTAACGATGGTTTTCTTGATTATGAAAGCGTGGCAAAAACACCGGAAACACTTATTCCACCGCCCTATAAGGCCTGGTGTGCCGCATTATCCGCACCGTTAAAAATGCCGCCCCAGCCGGTGCGTTTTCAAAGTAAGGACGGTTTGCAAACATTGCGGTGTCAGGGCAGTAAGTTGGCTCTCGCGGCAGGTGAAGACTATTTATTGCTTGTATATCATGATATTACCGCAGCAGAGCAGCAGCATCAGAAGCTACAACTTTGGCAGGATAGATTCCGCGATTTAACCCGTCTTGTATCAGATTGGGTTTTTGAAACAGATGAAGAGCTTAAGCTTACCGCAGTATCGCCAAAAGTAACGGCACTGGTGGGTAAGGCGGCATTGGAATTAATGGGTGTACCGTTGTTCGCGCTGGGAACTATCGCTGGCCAGGCAGATTTTGGTGACAGCATTAATAACCATATTGAGCGGAACGAGCCGTTCAGCAATGTCCCGTTCCTTATAGAAGCAACGGATGGCAAGGATTTACTGTTTTTACTGAGCGGCATACCGTATTTTTCTGGGGAAACAGGGGATTTTTTAGGCTATCGCGGTGCAGCGCGGGATGTGACAGCTGAAGAGGCATCCAAGAAGGCGCGTCTTCATGCAGAGATGCGTTTGCAAGCGGCAGTCGATCATTTGCCCCTCGCGTTCGCCCTGTTTAACGAAGGCGGCACGCTTCTTTTGCAAAATTCCTGTATGCATCAATATCTGCCGCGCAGCACATCAAAAAGCATTATGGGTGTTTCCCAATACCGAGATATTCTGAAACGTGCACTGGACAGTCAGGATATTGAGGCAAAAGGGGAAACGTTGCAGCTGCTGCGCGATGCCCCGGAGACAACGGGAGAGCCTTTTGAAATAACGCTTGCAGGCGGCAGGTTGGTGCAATGTCGGGATGTGTGGCTGCCAACGGGTGATTGGATGCGGCTCCTTACGGATATATCCGCGCTTAAACAGCAGCATCGTGTTTTGGTAGCGGCAAAAGAAGAACTACAAGCAGCGCTGGACAGTAAAAACAACTTTTTTGCCAACATCACCCATGAGTTTCGGACGCCGCTGAACGCTATCATCGGTTTCACTGACCTGATTCAGATTGTATCGAAGGACGAAACCGGCTCTGCTAAGCAGAATGAGTATCTTTATGATATAAAAACTAGTGCGCAGCATCTGCTCGGTCTTATCAGCAACATTCTTGATTTGGCCAAATCAGCAGCGGGGAAATTGGATGTAGCGCGAGAGTGGTTTGTCTTTCAGGATATATTCGAAAGCACACAGCGTATGGCGATGTCGCTAACAGCGCAGCGTAAGCAGCAATTAACGTGTTTGATAGGAAATACCGCCTCTCTTGAGGTGCATGTTGATGCCCACGCGATTACCCAGATATTCGGCAACCTGCTCAGTAACGCCAGTAAATTTACCCCGGAAGGCGGCACGATAACCTTTGCTGCGCAATGCCACCCGAATGATGGACTTTTGATAACTGTCCGCGATACGGGAAAAGGAATTGCGGCTGCGGATATTCCAAAGGCGCTCACAGCGTTTGAACAGGTTTCGGGGGATGGGCGAAAAGTGGGCACGGGGCTTGGGTTGCCGTTGGCAAAGGCGTTGACCGAAGCGCACGGCGGTGAGCTGGAAATTGTCTCTGTTGTCGGCAAGGGAACAACGATAACGCTGCGTTTTCCAGCAGAGATGATACGATTTTCTTGATTGGAATTACCCCGGTGAACACGCCGCTAGCAGCGCGCCGCGAATGGCCTCTAACTTGGCCGCGTGGGTAATCTTAAACCCAGCCGCATCCCGCACATAGAAAATATCCACCGCATGCCCGGCAAAGGTTGAGACCTTCGCGCCGCAGATTTGCACCTTGAGGGCTTTGAGCACCGAGGCGAGAGCAAAGAGCAGTCCCGGCCTATCGCCGCAGTTAATCTCTAAAATCGTATCGTCGCTGCTGCTGGCGTTATCAATCATGACGCGGGCGGGCAGATGGCGGTAGGGGCTGTTTTGCTGTAAAAACGCGCCGAGGGTTTTTTCCATATCCACCGCGCCGCTGAGCACTTGCATGAGTTTACTGACCAGCCGTTCGAGTTGGTCAGTAAATTTATAGGCGCTGCCGCTTTCCTGTATCGCGAAGGTATCGAGGACTATCCCGCCGCCGAGGGTGAAAATCTTCGCATCAACAATATCGGCTTTCGCATAGGCAAACGCCCCGGCGAGATGGGCAAACAGACCAAGGGCATCGCGCATCACCACGGTGATTTCGGTGTAGCCTTGTTCGATATAATTATTATGATCAACGATAATGGTCTCACCAGCGTGAAAGCGCAGGAGAAGCGCCATATGGCGGCGTTGTTGTTCAGGGGTGAAGGCTGTCCAGTATCCCGGCGGCAATTGCCGGGCGGCATCGGTGATGGCAGCTTGCTCAGCCGCGGGATAGCTTTTAACCAGCGTCATCAGGCTGAGTTCCTGTTGCCTTTTACTGGCCAGCATCCCGCCGGTGAGGAGGGTGAGGGCTTGCTGGTACAGCTGTGCAAGAAGTCCCGCTTTCCACGAGGAATAGAGCGCGGGGTTGGTTGCCTGCATATCTATCACGGTGAGGAGATAGAGCAGCTTCAGCCGTTCGGCGGATTGGACGGTTTCAACAAACTGCTGGATGCTTTCCGCGTCGTGAATGTCGCGTTTGAAGGCATGAAAGCTCATCAGCAGGTGATGCTCAACGAGCCAGGCGACGCTGCTGCTGGCATTGGGGTTTAAATCCCACAGGGCAGCTATTTGGCGCACTTGCGCCGCGCCCAGCAGCGAGTGGTCACCCGGTTTGCCCTTGGCAAGATCATGGCAGAGCACGGCAAGCAGCAGCTCGGTTGGCTCGCTCAGGCTGCTGGCAACCTGTGCGGGAAAGGGGTCTTGGTCTGCTTTGTGCCCATCGAGATAGAGCCGCGCGGTGCTGACGGCTTTGAGGGTGTGGGCATCGACGGTGAGCAGATGCACCTGGTCAAACTGCATCAGCCCTTCGGTGTGCTGAAACGGCGGGCAGAGTTTCGAAAAAATGCCCGTTTCCGCGAGCAGCGGCAGCATGGCCATATCCCCCTGACGGAGATACTCGACAAAGGCTTGCCCGTTGCGAGGGCTGGCGACATCCGTTGCGGCTAGTTTTTTTAGCGCGATAAGATGCGTTGCCGGGTTTTTCACGGTGGTTGCGAGGAGTGCGGGGAGGTCTAGGCCAAGGAGTGCGGCGGTGTCCTCTTGCTGCCATTCGGCGGGCAGGGTTTCGGCCAGCGTGTTGATAAACACCGCATGGCGATACAGATGGCGGCGCAGCCGGGTTACGGATTTCACCGCATCACCGCGATAACCAAGGCGCTGGGCGGCCTCTGTATGAAAGGCAAAGCTCATTTTCTCTTCGGGTTTTCCGGCTAGGATGTGCACAGCGGTGCGTAAGGATGCAAAAAACCGCCAGGCGCGCTGCACCCGTGTTTGCTGCGCCGGGCTTAAGCCCCAGTGTTCAATGCCGGTGCCGTTTCGAAGCGTGCCGCTGAGCCAATGGAGGAAATGCACATCCCGCAGGCCGCCGATGCCTTCCTTGAGGTTGGGTTGCAAGGCGCCGTGCACCGTGCCGTGGCGCTGCGCCCGCGTGGCGCGTTCGCGCATTTTTGCCTCAATAAACATCGCCTTGCCGGCGTTGTGCAGCCAAGCGCGAAACACACTCATGCACAGCTCAGCAATGCCGGTATCCCCGGCAAGGAAACGCGCATCGACAAAAGCGCTGGCAACGGTTTGCTCGGACGCAACCGCCGCAAGGAGTCCGGCAGGTGTTTGCGCAGCGTGGCTAACCTTAAACCCCGCATCCCAGAGGATGGCAAAAAATTGGCTGGCGAAAGTTTCCAACGCCTCAACATGCGCGGTGTCTTCATACAGCAGCACCAAATCCAAATCAGAAAACGGCACGAGGGTTCCCCGGCCATAGCCGCCAAGGGCAACTAGGGCGATGGGCGGGGTGTCGCTGGATTTACAGGCGTGAAAGGCTTCGAGTACAAAGCTGTCAACAAGGCCAGCGTGTTTGCGGCTGAACAGCAAACCGTCGCGCTGTTTCCAGAATTCTTCAACCAAGGCGGCGCGGGCAGCCAGATAGCGGCCACGCAGCACTTTGCCGCTGAGGGTTTCATGGCGCGCGGCGGTGCGGCGGTCAGGCATAGGTTTGTTTCCAGGCATAGAGGGTGTCCAGCGCCTCGCGGGCGCTGAGGGTGTCGGGGTTGAGGCTTTCAAGGGCGAGGAGGAGGGGGTGTACCGAAGGGCTTGCGGTGGGTGCAGAGGGGGCAGTAGTGGGCGCGGCGCTAAACAGCGGCGCATCATCAGCAACAAGCACCGATTGGTTTTTCTCTAATGCCGCAAGAACCGCTTCGGCGCGTTCTAACCCCCGTTTCGGTAGCCCCGCTTTGCGGCCAATATGCAGGCCGTATGAGGCACGCGCCGCGCCGCGCTTGATAGTGTGGAGGAACACCAAATCGCCGCGATAAAAATCCACCGCCGCGTGGTAGTTCGCGAGCTGGGGCAGGCGCGTTTCCAGCTGTTCCAATTCATGGTAATGCGTTGCAAACAGTGCCCTAGAGCGGCAGGCATCGTGGATGTATTCCACCACGGCGGTTGCGAGCGACAGGCCGTCGTGCGTGGCCGTGCCGCGCCCGACTTCATCGAGGATAACCAGTGACCGTTCCGTTGCCTGATTCAAAATCGCCGCGGTTTCCAGCATTTCCACCATAAACGTCGATTGCCCGCGGGCGAGATCATCACCTGCGCCGACGCGGCTGAAAATCCGGTCAATAAGGCCGATGCGGGCGGAGGCGGCGGGGACAAAACAGCCCATATGCGCCAGCAAGGCTATCAGCGCGTTTTGCCGCAGAAAGGTTGATTTCCCGGCCATGTTGGGCCCGGTGAGCAGCCAGAGGCGTTGCGGTAGAGACAGCGAGCAATCGTTGCTGATAAACGGCGCGGTGCTGGGGAGGAGAGTTTCCACCACGGGATGCCGTCCGCCAATGATATCAAAACAAGTGCTCTCATCCACCACCGGGCGGCAATAGCTGCGCTGCTCGGCCAAGACGGCAAAGCCGCACAGCACATCGAGTGCGGCGAGAGCCTGAGCGGCTGCCCACAGCTGGTCTTGATGTTTGAGGGCGGCCTCTATCAACTCTTCAAACAGGGTGTGCTCTAAGTCTATCAGCTCACCGCTGCCCGATAAAATCAGGCGCTCCAGCTCTTGCAATTCCGGGCTGGTGAAGCGGGCGGCATTGGCCATAGTGGCGCGATGTTGAAACACGGAAAACAGGGCATCAGCGTGTTTTAGCGGCACTTCAATGTGATAGCCGATGAGATTATTATGACGGATTTTCAGGGTTTGAACGCTGTGTTCGGTTTTATATCGCCCCTCGAGCTGAGCAATCAGGCGGGCGCTGTCGTTTTTGGCAAGGCGCAGCTCATCCACGCGGGGATGATAATGGGTGCGAATCAGGCCGCCGTCGCGGCTGGTGGGCGGGGGCGGGGTCTCTAAAGCGTTCTCTAAGCGTTCTGTCAGCGGCAGACCGATGGGCAGTGCGGCAAGGATACTATCCAGCAGGGCAGGGCGTTCGGCTGCGCTGGCAAGCTGGCCGGCGAGTATTTCGATATGCGCAAGCGTTTCACTAATTGCGACAAGATCTCGGGGTGCGCCCCGGCGCATCCGCAGGCGGGTGACGGCGCGCTCCACATCGCCGCAGCGTTTAAGGGTGTCGCGCAGTTTGGTGTTGAGCGCAGGGTTGCTCAGCAGATAGGCCACTGCGTCTTGGCGATTGCCGATGGCTTGAATGTCTTGCAGCGGATTCAGCAGCCAGTCTTTTAAAAGCCGCGTTCCAGCGCTGCTGACCGTTTCATCAATGGCGCTGAGCAGGCTGTGGCGAGCATTACCGCTGCTGCTTTGGAGGAGTTCTAAATTGCGCACCGTTGCGGCGTCAATATGCAGCCGTTCCTGTTCGCGCCAGAGCACCGGCGGACGGAGGGCAACGGGCGAGGCTTGCTGGGTGTGTTTGATGTAGCTGACGGCGGCTGCCCCCGCCGCCAGTGCCCGCGCCGGGAAGACGCCGTAGGCGGCCATGCTGAACAGGCCATAGTGCTGCGCCAGCCTGCTTTCGGCATCAGAGACTTTAAACAGCCCTTGAGCTTGGGGATGGAGGCGGGGCGCGAGGGCATCCAAAAGGCTGCTTGCCTCCGTCCACGATGCGGGGGCGATGATTTCCGCCGGATTTAGGGTGTGCAGCCAGTCGAGCGCCGCAGTAAGCGGCATATCCGCCAGCGTCACACTGCCCCCCGCCACATCGCACCAGGCAAGGCCGAGATGATTTTTTTCTGGCGCTATCGCAACAAGGAGCCGCTGCTCGTTGCTGCTGAGCAAGGTGTCTTCCACGGCGGTGCCGGGGGTTATCAGCCGGGTGATGCCCCGGCGCAGCGGCGCTTTGCTGCCGCGTTGTTTGGCCTCAGCGGGCGATTCCAGCTGTTCGCACAGCGCCACGTTTAAACCCGCTTTCAGCAAATCCGGCATATACGCATCAAGCTGATGCCAGGGAATGCCGCACATGGGGATATCCTCGCCGCCTTGCTTGCTGCGCCTTGTGAGCTGAATACCCAGCGCTTTCGCAACGATGGGGGCATCATCGAAAAAAATCTCGTAAAAATCACCGAGACGGAACAGCAGCACGCAATCGGGGTGTTGCTCTTTCAAACTAACGTATTGCGCCATGACGGGGGTTAGCCCATTCGGGGCGGCTTTTTCCTTTTGTGCGGCGGCGCTCATGCGTTTTGTGTAGCGGCTTTGGCGGAAAAATCAAAGGGCTCTCATTAAGACCGGTGACAGGATGGTAAAAATCATTCAAGAACAGGGAGTGCTTGATCTGATCCTTGCGTTTTTTACCAGTGCAGCGCTGACAACGGCGCTGGTGTTTCGTCGCCGCATGAAAGCGGCGGAAAGCAATCACACGCGGGAAAAAGACCGCTTAAAAGCAGAGCTTGAAACCTTAGAGCAACGTTTAGAGGCGCGCACCGCGATTTTAGAGCTTTTGCCTGACCCGCTGTTAACCCTCGATGAGCGTTTTACCATCATTCGCGCCAACCGGGCAGCGCGGGAGCTTTTCGATATTGACCAGGTGGAAAAGCCGTTATCCCGTTTTATTCGGGCGCCGGAGATTTTAGACGGGGTGCAGCAAGCGCTCAGCCGCAACCGGCGGATGGAAACGGAGTATGTTAACAGAGACGGCAATGAGCGATTTTTTCGTGTGCTGTTTGAGGTTATACCGCCGCAAACCTATAGCCGCACGCGGCTGCTGGTTGCTTTCAGCGAGACAACAGCCCTGAAACAGGCCGCACGCACCAACGCCGATTTTGTGGCGAATGCCAGCCATGAGCTGCGTACGCCGCTGACGGGGCTGCTCGGTTTTATTGAAACGCTGCAGGGGGCGGCGAAAAACGATGCTGGGGCGCGCGAGCATTTCCTTGGTATCATGCACGAGCAGGCTTTAAGGATGACGCGCCTAGTCCAGGACATGCTGCAACTGCAAAAAATTGAGCGGAATCTGCATGCAGCCCCCAGCGAGCGGGTGAATCTTTCGGCGCTGCTCGATAAAATTATCGAATCGCTGGCGATAAAGGCAGACCAGCGGCAGATGCGGATTAGCTTTCGTGACCGCTTGAAGACCCCGGACGTTTTGGGTGATACAGAGGAACTGACGCAGATTTTCCAGAATCTTCTGGACAACGCCATAAAATACGGCGCGGCAGGCAGCACGATTGAGCTTGAACTCGACAGCGCCTCCCTGCCGCCGAAAAATCTGCCTGCCGCCGCGGTGCGCGTACGCAATGAGGGCGAGGGGATTGACCCGGAGGATGTTCCCCGCCTGACCGAACGGTTTTACCGCACCAAAGCGGCGCGGGAAAAAAGTGATTCCGGCACGGGCTTAGGCCTTGCGATTGTGAAAAATGCCGTCAATCGGCATCAGGGAAAACTTGAGATTTCCAGCGCCATGGGCGGTGTTACCCAATTCACTGTCTATTTGCCCATTGCGCCGGTGGCGGCTTCTCGGGTACAAGAGGCATCACAAGCATGAGGTTTTTATGCGTCTTAAGTTGGTTTCTCTTCTTGCATTGAGCGTGCTGTTTAGCAATCAGGCAGAGGCGCGTGACCAGATACGTGTTGTGGGCTCGTCCACTGTGTATCCCCTAACTAGCAGCGTTGCTGAGACTTTTGGCAAAAGAACAGGTAACCGCACGCCGATTGTGGAAAGCACAGGAACCGGGGCGGGGATTAAGCTGTTTTGCGCCGGCGTTGGCCTTGAGACACCGGATATTGTAAACGCTAGCCGCGGTATCAAAGACAGCGAACTGGATGATTGTAAGAAAAACGGCGTTACGGCAGTTATGGAAACGCGGGTGGGATTCGACGGTATTGTGCTGGCGCACCACAAAAGCGACAAGGCCTATGATTTAACGCGTAAGGAAGTGTTTCTGGCGCTGGCAAAAGAAGTGCCCGTGGGCGGCAAAATGGTCGCAAACCCTTATAAAAAATGGAAGCAGATTAACCCAAGCCTGCCCGACCAAGAGATCAGCTTTTATGGCCCGCCCCCAACATCCGGAACGCGCGATGCGTTTGTTGAACTCGTGATGGATGCTGGCTGTAAACTTGTTCCAGAGATTGCAGCGTTGCCGGAATCAAAACAGCGTCTTGCCTGCGGCACTATCCGTGAAGACGGTGTGTATATTGAATCGGGCGAAAACGATAACGTGATAGTGCAGCGGCTGCAGGTAAACCACCACGCCTTGGGTATATTCGGGTACGGCTATTTTGATCAAAACCGTGATACTCTACAGTCCGTTAAAATTGAAAAGGTCGATGCAGAGTTCAGCAATATCCTAAGCGGCGCGTATCCTGTCTCGCGCTCCATGTACCTCTATACGAAAAAGCAGCATTTCGGTCAGGTGGCGGGTTTAAAGGAATTTCTGAAAGCCTACACCAGTGAAGATGCAGTGGGGGAAGAGGGGTATCTGATTGAAAAGGGTCTTATCCCCTTGATTCCAGAGCTGCGTGCCGCGCAGCGAGCGATTGTGGATGCGGAAGAAAGCGTTCAAGAGCGCGGTCAGACACGCGAAAACAGCGGCGGCTCGCCGAAGAAGAATTGATAATGTGTGCAGCGTTCTTTTTCAGGGTGTCATTACGAGCAAACAAAACCATGGGTTTTGTGCCGCCGAGGAATCTCCTTGTTACAGGGAGATCCTTCGACTCCGCGAAACCTAAAGGTTTCGCTTCACTCAGGATGACGCACTTCAGAGCGATGGCGATATAAAGTGAACCCGGTCAAAGCCCTTACAGATAAAGCCTTTCACCCCGGTGAAGCTTTGGTTCGCGCCTTGCTTTTCCTTTCAGCGGCTGTTGCGGTGCTGACCACCTTTGGCATTTTGGCAACGCTTGTTTTTGAGGCGTTTCGCTTTTTTGATACGGTGCCGGTGGATGAGTTTCTGTTTGGGCTCCGCTGGAGTCCGCAACTGGCGCTGCGGGTTGATCAGGTGGCGGGGAGCGGCTCTTTCGGGGCGTTGCCGCTGTTTGTGGGAACACTGTTAATAACGGCTGTTGCCCTTTGTATTGCTGTGCCGGTGGGCATTATGGCGGCGCTGTATTTAACAGAATACGCAACAAAGCCGGTGCGGGCAGTGGCAAAGCCGGTTTTGGAGATTCTGGCTGGGGTGCCGACAGTGGTGTACGGCTTTTTTGCGGTGGCGGCGGTCGGGCCCTTTTTGCGCGATTTTGGTGATGTGGTAGGGCTGCAGATTACATCCGAAAGCGCGCTGGCGGCTGGGTTTGTTATTGGCGTGATGATTATTCCGTTTGTTTCATCCTTATCCGATGATGTGATTCATGCGGTGCCGCAATCATTACGGGATGGCTCTGCCGCGATGGGCGCAACGCGTTTTGAGACTATCCGCTATGTTATAATGCCTGCGGCGTTGCCGGGGGTTATGGGCGCGGTGCTGCTGGCGGTAAGCAGGGCTATGGGCGAGACAATGATTGTGGTGATGGCGGCGGGGATGGCGGCGAAGCTGTCGTTTAATCCGTTTGAGGCGGTGACAACGGTGACGGTGCAGATTGTCGCGCTCTTGGTTGGAGACCAAGAGTTTGACAGCCCGAAAACCATGGCGGCCTATGCGCTGGGGTTTGTGCTTTTTTGCATCACGTTAGCGCTAAACGTCTGGGCGCTTCGCATTGTGCAGAAATATCGGGAACGGTATGAATAAACGCGAGGCGGATGCTTTATTAGCCCGGCGGCACCGGCGCGAACGCTGGTTTGCCCGCTTTGGCCTCGCGACTATTGTGTTTGCGGGGCTGGTTCTGGCGTCCCTTATTGGCAGCGTGCTGGTCAAGGCGATTCCGGCGTTTAGCAAAATAACCTTGGAAGTTGTGGTGCAGCGTCCGGCCTCCGCGGATATTCCGGCGCGGCAAGCCCTAGCACGTGCCGTGCAGCAGCAATTGGGGCTGAGCGGTGATGCGGCCGAGCGGCGGCAGCTGCTGCAACTGTTCAGCAACCACGCGCCGGATGATTATGCCGCTGCGCAGGCAGGGTCTTCGCAAACAGTTCGACTTTCTGCAAGCGATGATGTCGATCAGTTTATCAAGCACTATAAAGGCACTACGCAGACAGGGCGTCTGAATGAATTGCAGCTGCAGTATTTACAAAAATTGAAAGATTCTGGGTTCGTGCACACGTCGTTCAACACCCAATTTTTTAGCGGCGCGGATAGTCGAGAGCCTGAAATTGCCGGTATTCGCGGCGCTTTTGTTGGCTCGCTGTGGACAATGCTCGTAACGCTTTTGGTGGCGTTCCCCTTAGGTGTCATGGCGGCGGTGTATTTAGAAGAATTTGCGCCGAAAAATCGCCTATCCACGTTTATTGAAATTAACATCAATAACCTGGCGGCTGTGCCGTCAATAGTGTTTGGACTCTTAGGGTTATACGTGTTTCTTCAAGTATTAGAGCTGCCCCGATCGGCGGCGCTGGTGGGCGGACTCGTGCTGGCGCTGATGACGCTGCCGGTGATTGTGATTGCAACACGCGCCGCGCTGAAGGCCGTACCTCCGTCGATGCGGCAAGCGGCGCAGGCGCTGGGCGCGTCCCCCGTGCAGGTGGTCTGGCATCATGTCGTGCCGTATGCGTTGCCGGGCATCTTAACCGGGACGATTATCGGCATGGCGCGGGCGCTGGGTGAGACGGCGCCGCTGCTGATGATTGGGATGGTGGCGTTTATTGCCGATGCGCCGCAGGGGATTACCGAGCCTGCAACTGTTTTGCCAGTGCAGATATTTTTGTGGGCAGACAGCCCCGAACGCGCTTTTGCTGAAAAAACAGCGGCAGCGATATTGGTGCTGTTGCTGTTTTTGCTGGCGATGAACGCCGTTGCCGTTTACTTACGAAAGAAATTTGAGCGCCGCTGGTGACACCATTATGACCCTTTCCTCTACTTCTGCTGTGGCGATTAAGGCCACCAATGTGACGGTGCATTACGGCGCGAAACAGGCGTTGTACGGCATTAGTCTTGATATGGAGCCGCAACAGGTTACGGCATTAATTGGCCCGTCTGGCTGCGGGAAGTCTACGTTTCTGCGCTGTTTAAACCGTATGAACGACGTGATCCCCGGTTGCCGTGTTGGTGGTATGATTAATCTTGATGCGCAAAACATTTATGCCCCCGATGTGGATGTGGTGCAGCTGCGCCGCCGGGTGGGGATGGTGTTTCAAAAGCCGAACCCGTTTCCGAAATCGATTTTTGACAACGTGGCGTATGGGGCGCGGATTCACGGTTTGTCGGATGACCGCACGGATTTAGAAAAAATCGTCGAAGAAAGCCTGACCCGTGCCGGGCTGTGGGCAGAGGTTAAAGACCGGCTGAACGAGCCGGGCACATCGCTTTCCGGCGGCCAGCAGCAGCGGCTGTGTATTGCCCGCGCTATTGCCGTAAACCCGGAAGTCATCCTGATGGATGAGCCGTGCTCAGCGCTCGACCCCATCGCAACCGCGCGGATTGAAGAATTGATGGACGAGCTGCGCACGAAATACACCATCATTATCGTGACCCATTCGATGCAGCAGGCGGCGCGGGTTTCCCAGAAAACAGCGTTTTTTCATATGGGCAGTTTGATTGAAGTGGGCGCAACCAGCCAGATTTTCACCAATCCCGTGCATGAGAAAACTCAAGGGTATATCACCGGGCGGTATGGCTGATGCGGGAGATTGTTCTCGACACGGAAACAACTGGGCTTGATCCCGATCGCGGCCACCGCGTGGTGGAAATAGGCTGTGTGGAGCTGTTTAACTATGTGCCCACCGGGGATGTGCGGCATTATTATTTGAATCCGGAGCGGGACGTTCCCGCTGATGTCGTGCGCGTCCACGGCCTGACCGGGGAATTTTTGGCGGATAAGCCGCTGTTTTCCAGTATTGCGGCGGATTTTGTTGCGTTTTTGGGTGATGCGCCGCTGGTGATTCATAACGCGGCGTTTGATTTGAAATTCGTCAACGCGGAATTAAAGCGGTTAGGTATTCCCATGATACCGTTTGAGCGAACCATTGATACGGTGAAACTGGCGCGGCAACGCGATCCGCGCCTGCGCGCGAACCTGGATGCGGTGTGTAAGCGTTTTGGGATTGATACCAGCCACCGGGATAAGCACGGCGCATTGCTGGATGCCGAATTGACGGCGCAGGTGTATTTGGCGCTGCGCGGCGGGCGGCAACTGGGGTTGATGGAGGACGACAGTGCAGCGGGCGCTGAGACTATCAGCCAGTTTGCCGCATCGGCGCGCCCCTTCCGCGCTCCGCGTGTGTTTACGGTGAGCGAGGCGGAAAAAGCCGCGCACGACGCGCTGGTTGAAACAATGCCCGGCGCGTTGTGGCGGAGCCGCAAGGCTAGTTAATCGTTGCCCCTTCGGGTACGCGCTGCGCCTCAGCAGCAGCAAGATTTTTCCGGTATAAATCCGCAAAATCAATCGGCTGTAGCAGCAGCGGCGGATAGCCCGCATCACCCGTGACCGTGCCTAAAATAGCGCGGGCAAAGGGGAATAACAGCCGGGGCGCTTCAATCAACAGCGCCGGGCGCAGCTGTTCTGGGGTGAGGTTTTTAATTATAAAAACGCCGGCGTACTCAATCTCCGCGATGAACAGCACAGTGTCTTTCATTTTGGCTTCAGCGTTGAGTTTTAGCGCCACTTCATACTGGCCGCCTTCAAGGCTGCGCGCGCCCACATCGACCTTGATGCCGATAGCGGGCTGTTCGGTCAGTGCGACGCTGAGCGGGGAGGCGGGGTTTTCAAACGATAAATCTTTTATGTACTGGCTGAGAATTTGAAAGACGATGGGTTGTGCTTCGCCTTGTTGTGGGGTATCGGTCATACAGTTCCTTAAGGGTGTATTGTCGTTGTAAGACAGACAAAAACCGATTAGCAAGGAATTGATTAAAGAGGGGCTGCTGTGCTGGCTGTTGATATCATCGTTTTTGCCGTTATTGCGGCGTATATTTTTTGGCGGTATCGCTCTATTTTGGGGCAACGCAGTGATGATGACGTGACGCGTCCGCCCCCTGCAAAGCCCAATGCGGCTGAGCCAGATTCCAATGTGGTTACACTAAATCGCCAGCAATTTCGGGAAGTTCGCCCCGATGCGCCGCAAGAAAGCGATGTATCGCCCAATTCTCTGGCGGGTACAATCCGCTCTATCCAAAGGATCGAGCCGGAATTCGATGAGAAAGCCTTCTTAACCGGCGCGCGCCATGCTTTTGGGCTTATTGTGACGGCTTTTGCAAAGGGCGATAAAGCGTTGTTGCAATCGTTGTTAGCAACCGATGTTTTCAAAGCGTTTGAGGCAACCATCGACAGCCGGGCGGAAAAAAATGAGCGTCTTGAATTCCGTCTCGATGATATCCGCAGCGCCGATTTGGTTGCGGCGGCGGTGAAAGACAATAGCGCAAGCCTGAGTGTGGAATTTATCAGCGAGCAGCAATCGTTGCTGTATAACAGCGCGGGAGAGCTGATTGAAGGTGAGCCAAACCGCATCACAGAGGTTGTTGATACCTGGACGTTTGAGCGCAAACTAAAAGACCCAGACCCCACATGGCGCCTTGTTACGACCCATAGCGCAATATAAGCAGGATAATAAAACTATGCGTTTTTTGATGGTAATACTGCTGCTCGCAGGCTGCAGTAGCGTCGGTTTGAGCGGAGGCAGTGTGCCGCAGGAACAAATACATACTGATACTGCGCCGCAAACGCTGACCAACCAGCAGGTTTTTCTGGCTAAGGCTTCTTTTGACGCCTTGCCGGGTTGGCAGGCGGATGACCACAAAGCGGCGCTGGCGTCGTTCCGGCGCAGCTGTACCGCGCTCTTGGTAAGGCCTTCGTCAGCACGAAGCAAAGCCGCGATTCCGGGGCTGGAGCGCAAAGCTGACTGGCACCCCGTTTGCCGCGAGGCGCTGCGCATTGAGGATAAAGACGCAAAAGCCTTTTTTGAAGAACACTTTGCTCCCTACCGTGTTGCGGGCGAGGAGGCAGAAAAACCCACCAATAAGCCCAATGGTAAATTTACCGGCTATTATCAAATCAGCCTGAAAGCGGCGCGAAAAAAATCCGCCGTTTATCAATATCCCATTTATGCGGTGCCTAATGATTTAAGACAGCGCAAAGGCGCGAAAGGCGAGCCGGAATGGGGACGGCTGGTTGCCGGAAAATGGCAACCATACCATACGCGTGCCGAAATTGAGCGCGGCGCTTTAGGCAATAAAGCCAAGGTGTTATTCTGGGCAAAGGATCCGGTGGATGTGTTTTTGCTGCATATTCAAGGATCAGGACAAATAGAGCTTCCCGATGGCACGAGGGCGGCAGTTGGTTTTGGTGGGCGCAATGGGCATCCATATGGCTCTATCGGTACGGTCTTGATTAAAAACGGCGCATTGAAACCGGCGGAAACCAACATCGGCACGATTCGCGCCTGGCTGGCGCGCAATCCACAAAAGCGTCAGGAAATCCTGAACACCAACGCCTCATACATTTTCTTTAAAGAGCAAAACCATCTCGATCCCATCGGCGCAGTGGGCGTTGCGCTAACACCTCGGCGCAGCTTAGCGATTGACCCAAGTTTTATCCCCTACGGTGCACCGCTATGGGTTGATATCCCCGGTAATGATCGGTTGCCGGGCGGCCTGCAAAGTCTGCTGATTGCCCAAGATACCGGCGCGGCGATTAAAGGCGCGGTGCGGGGCGATGTGTTCTGGGGGCATGATGCGGTGGCCGAGGAGCGCGCCGGGACGATGAATAACCCCGGGTCGTATTACCT
>JAJTHO010000036.1 GCA_021297975.1 Alphaproteobacteria bacterium | reverse complement strand
GGCGATAACCACGGTGGGGATTGGTCTTGCAGGCGCGGTGATGGCGTTTACGGCGGATACATAAGTGTATCAGCCACAGTTCTTAAATTCATCAAAAACGCTCAACAATCTTTAGTTGCATACTTTTTGCCTGTTAAGGATTATAATAATAATTACAAAATGTTGCCTTCTAGAGGTAGGGCATGACCCAATGGCCTCTGATTGCATAATACTAAAAAAGGGGACACAGCTTTCGCCGCGTCCCCTTTTTATTAAACCGCAGCTTCTAGGTAGATGGTGACAGCAACGCTGATTTGAAAACCGAGTTCAACGTAAATCTCGGCTTCTACTTCATCAAAATCATCTACCCCGGACATCGGGTATCTCTGATCAGAGAATTTTACAGAGAATTTTCCTCTGCTAACAAGCAAGATGCGCAGAATGGCATCAAAGTTATCTAAACTGATCTGCACTCGTTGATCCGATAGAATTTCTATGATTTCTGTCGTCGCAGCATCGATTGGTGTCAAGCCATCAGCACGATCTAATCTTTCTAGCAGATCAGCTAGCGGAGCGGCCAAATTATTTGATTCGGTCGCGACGTTTAATGTAATTTCTTGTGTGGACATAGTTTTTAGGGGGTAAAATTAACAAAAATCGAATTTTCCAAGTCTAGGTGACAATGAAAAATATGAAGCCAATTATTATAATATATAATTAAAAATAAATCGTCAGTGATTTTTATCATTGAGTGTGAAGAGTAAGCTAGAATTCACGCGTTAAAAGAGGTTTTCTTATATTAACCATTGAACTATACTATGTAACCTCTAAGATGAGGATATCCTATGGAAACTCAGTCTAAACTAGATGCAAATTTCGATGCTTTTAAAAAGCTCCTTCCGGAATTGCTGGAAAAGCATTCAGGGAAATTTGCCGTCATGCATGAATGTAAACTACAGGAAGTTTTTGATACACCAGCCGATGCGTATAAGTATGCTCAAAAGCTTTACAAAAAGGGCGACTACGCCATTCAAGAAATCGGTGCAAAGCCGATAAATTTGGGTTTCTACAATCATGCCTTGCTTGTCCATCCCGTTTGACGTTCGTCAGCGTCAGCTTTTTCTTGATGTGTTGTTATGTGAGCCTAATGGCGAAGGTGTTGAAAATTATACTTCATACAAAGGGTTGATTGATACCGGCGCGACAAACTCATGCATTTCGGCGCGTGTAGTTAACGATTTGCAGTTGTCCATTGTCGGCTTTCAGGAACTTCATGGCGTTGCCGGTTTAACAAAGGCGCCATATTATTTTGTGAACCTTTCCGTTCCCTTTGGTGCCACAGAATTTGTGACGCCTACTTTTCGGGTTAATGGCTTTAGCGCACAAGATCATTTCGATGTGCTTTTAGGTATGGATGTTTTGAGTAAGGGGCATCTGTCCATCGATGGCTTCGCCGGGCGCTTTACCTTCTGCCTCTAATCCAAAGTCCCCCACTAAGGTTGCGAAACCCGGCCACTATGCCCTAAAAGGACGCATGATTGATTTTATCCTCGTACGTCCACAAATGGGCGAAAATATTGGCATGGCGGCGCGGGCGATGCTGAATTGCGGTTTTGACCGGCTGGTTCTTGTTGAGCCGCGCCCGGATTGGAGCCGAGATGCAGCAATCGCCTGCAGCGCGGGCGCATCAAGCGTGGTTGAAAACGCGGCCATCTATCCCGATTTAGCCTCAGCCCTTGCGCCCTATACTCTTGTGTACGCGAGTACAGCGCGGATGCGAGATGTGCATAAACCGGTGCAGGATCTCCGCGCCGCTGCCGCCACGATGAACAGCGCGGACAAGGGCGGCGGGCGCGTTGCTGTTCTATTCGGCCCCGAACGAACGGGGCTGACGAACGAAGACGTCTCGCTGTGCAGCACCCTAGTCACCATTCCGCTTAACCCCGCCTATGCCTCCCTCAATGTGGCGCAGGCGGTGTTGCTGGTGGCGTATGCACTCTGGCAACCGGATAAAACCCTTGAGCCAACCGTGCGCGAGGCGGCAACAAACGGCGATTATCAGTATTTATTTCAGCATGTCGAGCGCGAGCTGGACGCGGTGAATTTCTGGCAAGTGCCGGAAAAGCGGGCGCGGATGGTGGATAATCTGCGGGCGCTGCTGCTGCGTGCGGGGATGAGCCGTCAGGAGGTGCAAACGCTGCACGGGGTGATAACGGCGCTGCGGCAGGGCGTTTGAACAATCGCTCGCAAAACCCTCTCATTTCCTGAATTTTTAAGTGACGTCATTCCGAGCAAGCAAAACCAGAGGTTTTGTGCCGCCTGAGAATCTCCTTGTTATTCTGTGGGAGATCCTTCGACTCTGCAAAACCTATCGGTTTTGCGCCGCTCAGGATGACCCACTGTGAAATAGTGGTGATGCGTAAAACACTTGCAATCAGGCGCGCCAGCATAAACAAGAGGGTATGATGTTTTTGCCAGCTGTAACGTCGCTGCATAAAATGCGCTTTCGCGCAGCCGCGCAGCTGCGCCGGTGGAAGCGTCAACCGCCGTGGTTTGGCCTTGCTATTGCGCTGGCGGTGCTGAGTGTTGGCGCAACGATTGTCTATCTTATTGGTCTTGGAACGCGCACAGCGAGTTCTGAAATTCTGTTGCTGCTGGTTGCGCTGGATGCACTCGCGCTGCTGCTCCTTGCTGTCCCTGTATCGCGGCGGATTGGCAAGTTGTGGCTGATGCGCAAGCAAGGCATCACCGGCTCGCGCCTTCATTCGCGGCTGGTTCTTTTATTCACATCCTTAGCCGTCACCCCGGCACTGATTGTTATTCTTTTTTCGGCGGTGATGTTTAATGCGGGGCTGGAACACTGGTTTTCGCAAAAGGTTAAAGTTGCGCTGCGTGAATCGGTGAACGTAGCAGAAGCCTATTTAGCGGAGCATCAACAGACGGTGCGCGCCGATGCGGTGGCGATGGCGAATGATTTAAATACCTCTGCGGCATTCTTGCTTAATTCGCCGCAACGCCTTGCAAACGCGCTGTATGCGCAAGCGGCGCTGCGCGATTTAACGGAAGTTATTGTGTTTGATTCCAAGCTCAATATCCTTGGCCGTGCCGGGTTTAGCCTCTCGCTGGAATTTTCCCCGCTCTCTGAAAGCGCCATTTCAAGGGCATCACGCGGCGATGTGATTGTGCTGACATCGGAACAGGGCGATAAGGTTCGGGCGCTGTTACGGCTCAGCCAATTTGTTGATGCGTATTTGTATGTTGGCCGGTCTGTTGACCCGCAGGTTATTGCGCACACAGAAGCAACCCGTAATGCGGTGGATTCCTATTTCAATACCGAACGCCAACGCGTGCGCCTGCAAATTCTCGTCACCGTGCTGATGGCGCTGGTGGGGATTGTGCTGGCGCTACTCGCCGTGTGGGCGGGGTTAAATCTTGCCAACCGGTTGATACAGCCGATTGCGCGCCTCGCCGCCGCTGCAGAGCAACTCCGCCAAGGCAGCTATACCGAAGTGCCATTGCCGAGCGAGCGCGATGAAATCCGCAGCCTCACCAAAGCCTTCAACCGCATGGGGAGTGATTTAAACGAACAAAGGTTGCAGCTTGTTGAAAAAAATGAACAACTCGATTTGCGCCGCCGGTTTACTGAGGCGGTTTTAGAAGGCGTCACAACCGGGGTGATGGGCGTTGATGAACATTTCTCGCTCCATGTCTTTAATCGCCATGCGGTGCAGGTTTTGGGTTTGCCGTTGGCTGAAAAAATTGGCGCTGCTGTGCCCGATTTTTTCCCGGAAATCGCGCCGCTTTTAGAGCGCGCCGCGAAGGGCGGCAGCGAGAATTTTGTTGAAAGCCAATTGCAATTAAGCCGTGACAGCGGCGTATCAACACTGCTCACCCGCATTGCGCCGGAAATCCGCGACGGCGTTGTGATTGGCTATATCCTTACCTTTGATGACATATCCGCGCTGCTTCATGCGCAAAAAGTGGCGGCATGGGCGGACGTTGCGAAACGTCTTGCGCATGAAATCAAAAACCCGCTCACCCCGATACAGCTCTCCGCTGAGCGCCTGCAGCGTAAATACGCGAAACAAATCAGTGAAGGCGGTGAAACGTTTACCGAACTCACCGATACCATCATGCGCCAAGTGGATGATATTGGGCGGCTGGTGGATGAGTTTTCCTCGTTTGCGCGGATGCCGCAGCCTTTAAAGAAAAAAGAAAACCTGGTGCGCCTTGTAACGGAATCGGTCAGCCTGTTCCGCGAAACAACCTGGTATATTCATTTTGAGGTGCAGGCGCAGGAACGCACCGTGCTGCTTGCGGCGGATGCGGCGCTGCTGCGCCAGGCGCTCACGAACCTGATTAAAAATGCGGTCGAGGCGGTTGAGGAAAAATATCCCGATAAACAGCCCGGCGGCGCGGTAACAGTAACGGTTAGCGGCGCCGCCATCAGCATCCGCGATAATGGCAATGGTTTTATCAGCGACAGCGCCGCCAAGGCCGGACAGCCCTATTACACCACCAAGCGCAATGGTACCGGGCTTGGGCTGGCGATTGTTCGTAAAATTGTTGAAGAGCATGGCGGAACGATGGTATTAAGGAATCACGAGAATGGCGGCGCGGAAGTGCGGCTGAATTTTGCGGCGCGGGGATAGAATCCTGTTATAATAAGGAGTACATACACAATAAATGAGGGCGTCATCCCGACCAAAGCCGCTTAGCGGCTGCGTGGAGGGATCTCCCTAAGATGCAAGGAGATATCTCGACTTCGCAAGGCGGCCGCCTTGCTGCGCTCGATATGACGACCTCATTTATTGTGCATGTACTCAGAATCAAGGAGTAAGAACGTATGCTGGTCTTAACCAGTGCCTTGCGGCGTTTTTTCGCCCAAGAATCGGCGGGTGGGGTTATCATGCTGCTGGCGGCGGCGGCGGCGCTTATTCTTGCCAACACAGCGGGCTATGCGTGGTATAAAGCGTTTATAAACAGTGATATTGGCCTATCTTTTGCCGGGGTGCAAACCGCGCAGCCCTTGAAAACATGGGTGAAAGATGTGCCCATGGTGTTGTTTTTCCTTGTGGTGGGCTTAGAGCTGAAACGCGAACTCAGCAGCGGCTTTCTCAGTAAGCGCAGCGATATCCTCATGCCGCTGGCTTGTGCGGCGGCGGGCATGGCGCTACCCGCGCTTTTTTACAGCGGTATTGTGGCCGGTGAGCCGGGCTTGGCGCACGGCTGGGCGATTCCGGCGGCAACGGATATTGCCTTTGCGCTGTGTGTGCTTTTGCTGGTGGGGCGGGGTATTCCGCCAGCGGCGAAGATATTCCTTTTGGCCATTGCGATTTTTGATGATTTAGGCGCGATATTGGTTGTGGCGCTGTTTTACAGCGGCGGCGTTGATATGGGCGCGCTGGCCTTGGCGGGGCTGGGCGTTTTGGCGCTGTATGCACTCAATAAAGCCGATAGCCGAATGCTCACGCCGCGCCTGCTTATTGGTGTGTATCTATGGTTTTGTTTCTCGGCATCGGGCATACACACAACCGTTGCCGGGGTTGTCTTGGGTATGATGATGCCGATGCGCTGCAGCGGCGATACGCACCATTCGCCGCTGAATAAATGCCTGCATTTTCTGCATCCCTGGGTCAGCTTTGGCGTGTTGCCGCTTTTTGCTTTCACCAGTGCCGGCATTAGTTTTTCGGGATTACAGTTCAGCGATCTGCTCGCGCCGTTGCCGCTGGGGATTGCGGCGGCGCTGTTTTTTGGCAAGCAGTTGGGTATTTTGGGTGCGGCGTGGCTGCTGGTTAAAACGGGTCTCGCAAAACGACCAGAGCAAACAACCTGGATACAGATTTACGGCATTTCGATTATTGCCGGTATTGGCTTTACCATGAGTTTGTTTATCGGCGGTTTGGCGTTTACGGAAGACATGCAGGACAAGGTAAAGCTGGGCGTTATCGCGGGTTCGCTGGCATCGGCGGTCTGGGGGGCAGCGGTGCTGGGGATTGCGGGTCGGCGCTGATTTTTAGGCGCGGTGTATTTTCACTTGTATTACCGTTTTAAGCAATTATCCTTGTAAAACCTATGAAACAGACCCTTTTCGACAAAATCTGGCACAGCCACATCGTTCACACTCAGCCCGACGGCACCGCGGTGCTGTATATCGATCGCCATTTGGTGCATGAAGTAACCAGCCCGCAGGCGTTTGAAGGGCTGCGCACGGCAAAGCGCCGGGTAAGGCAGCCCGCCGCAACCCTCGCTGTGCCGGATCATAACGTCCCCACCGAAGGGCGCGCATCGGGGATTAAAGACGCGGAATCAAAGCTGCAGGTGGATACACTCGCGCAAAACTGTGCCGAATTCGGCATCACCTATTTCGGGATGGACGATACCCGCCAAGGGATTGTCCATGTGATTGGCCCCGAACAGGGATTCACG